>NZ_JACJOU010000008.1 GCF_014695725.1 Microcoleus sp. FACHB-672
ATCAAAATAGAATATTCATTGTTTTCGCTCATGGCTTCCAGCATCCGCTCAACTAATGCCCCAACGGGTGAAGTCATGCCGGCGTGAAATCGGGGGTTTTGCCGCAATATTGCAGATAGTAATGTAGAACCTGAACGTGGCAATCCGGAAATAAAGTGTATTTTGTCAAGCGTCATATTTATTTTTTTTAGTCAATAATCTCAACTTAATCCTTACCCCAATTTTTCCTAAGCCAGAAGACTCAAACGCGGTAGCAACCCTCCCAGAAGTTAATTGTTTCCTTCTGCATTGCAAGTAAACGTTAACCTGGAACGAAAACAGTGCCGGCAGAAAAGTCGTGTCCCTAAAGTGAAAATAAATGCAGGATAGTTCAGTGTTCCCATAATATGAGATGCACTAACTCCCAAGACTCCTCGAAAATTTGATTCCCCCAACTGCTTCATCCAATCGGATAATCTCTTTCTTCTTTTCCAGAGCTAGGGGAGATGCAACGGCTCAAGCTCACGAACTAAGAAGTCTTGGTAATGCTCTATTGTGCCTTTGTGTCTGTCCTATCCGTTACAATGTTCAGACACTTAAGTAAGTCTTGCATAAAATTGCCGGCTTCAAGAGCAAGTTTTACGTTATTTAATCTAATTAATATAAATTTTTAGCTTTTCACTAAATTCTTGTTTCTTTGAGTTAGCAAAAAAACTGTGAAGATTTATTGCTTGTGCCGGTTAAGCTGCCCTTTCAGTTAAATTTTCTCGTTCACGCTATGGGGTTTCAATTTTGCAGCAATTTTGATCACTTCCTATTTTGATATAGATCACTTTTATTTTGAGATCTATATCACACTTCAGTTTTTTATAAAAGCTTAAGTTAGGCCAATTTGCTTTTTTAAATCTCAGATGGCTCCGTGCGATAGGCGAAGTAACCTTTTCTTAGGAGTTGCCGATAACCTGGGAAGTTTAATAGGCAGCGCTGTCTTTCTGTTGCCGGCATCCTTTGCTATATAAGCTTGATTAGAAGAGGCCGGCCTCTTCCTAAAGCTAGAACAAGGCAATAGGACGTTAAACTAACAATAAACAGGGAATTAATATAAATACAAAGCAGTAATATAAACAAACAATAATTGAATTTTTCAATAAAATTGATATTTGCGAATAGCTTAATACTTCGTTTCTATATGAAGCAAACAAGAGTTGATATTTAAGTAGCTTTTATTAAATACATTGATTTATCTTGGAAATCATAGAATGTAAGGTTTTATAAAAAACACAAATTTTATCCTATTTTTTATAAAATAATTTTGTGCCGACATAAAAGCTTTTACTACTGAATAAATATTTATGCCGATGTTTCTCCAAAACTCACTCTATACAGCCTGGAAGCAATAAAAACCCTCTGGAGCGAGATTTAGGTAAAAATCAGCATAATTTAGTGCCGATAGAAAATAATTCAGTATTTATACTTATTGAATCAGTAAAAAGGCTGCTTGTATTCTGCAAATAGAGCTTTAAACTAAATAAGGTAGCTTAGTGCTAGTTGTGTTCAATCAACTATAAAAATAAAAACCGAGCCGACGCGACACTAAACTTTCAGACTCTAATCCTGGATAGCCTGAGTGCCAGGGATCAATAAGGGAGGAGATAAAAGGTTCTACAGTTTTTTAGCTGAAGTGATACAGACAGCAGAAACTTGGGAAGGCTAAAGCATAAACTTCTGTAAAACCTATGCGCGGACATCAGCAGAGGCAGAACATTGAACTAACCCTTTCAGCGCAGGAGTGATTCAGTTTACTCACTTAGGGAGACTAACCCGCTGGGGGTAAACACGCCGGCATCTATAGACTCTTATATTCAGGCTATCGCCTTGGCCAAACTCGACTCAGTAGTTTGCATCTCAAAGCTTTATTCATCAATCAGAAGTAGTGCCCAATGACACAATCTAATCGTCCCCCCGTTCCGCCCCCACCTGGTGTACCCCGCGTTCCTCCGATGCCACCCCCACCTGGCCGGCCCCCAGCACCTCCGGCTAGTATGACAACAGGGACGGCAGCAGCCGGCACGACTCAGCGTCAGTCTTCACAAACAATGACAATGCCGGCAGCACCTCCGCCGGTAGCGCCTCCGCCGGCAGCCCCTCCAGCAGCCACGAACCCGGCTCAACAAACCCGCCCACCAGCGGCAGCAGCAGCGGCAACTCCGAAATTCTCAGCATCCGGTGGGGCGCAACCAACTTTAAGGGCAATGGTTGCGGTCGCTAACGAAAAAGGGTGTTCTGATATTCACTTAGGCGTCAATGAAGCCCCTCGTTTCCGCAGTCGAGGCGACATCGTACCCACCGAGTGGCCCGTAACCGATTTAGATACGTTTATGGGTTGGCTACAGGAAGTGCTCACGGATGACGAAATCCGGCAGTTTCAAGAGCACCTAGACTTTGACGGCGCAGCAGATTTAGGCTTTGTCCGCATCCGGATTAATATTTTTGATAGTTTAGCCGGCCCAGCGATGGTGTTGCGCTTGATTGGAACGCAGATCATGACAATGGAGCAGCTAAAACTGCCGCCGGTGTTCAAGGATCTGTGCCACTATCATAAAGGGTTACTTTTGGTAACAGGGCCAACGGGTTCCGGTAAGTCCACCACAATGGCAGCCATGATGGATTACATCAATAAAAACATGGCTAAACACATCATCACCATTGAAGACCCGGTTGAATTTGTCCATGTCAGCCAAAAATGCTTGATCAAGCACCGAGAAGTAGGCCGGCACACCTTAGAATTTAAAAACGCCCTGAAAGCCGCTTTGCGGGAAGACCCGGATATGATGCTGGTGGGGGAAATTCGAGATCAAGAAACCATTAATATTGCCCTGAAAGCCGCTTCAACGGGTCACTTAGTGGCAGGAACCCTGCACACAAACAGCGCTATTAAAACCATTGAGCGGATTATGGGGATGTTCCCTCCTGCTGAACAGCCGGCAATGCGGGTGTCTCTGGCAGAATCTCTCGTGGCAATTATCGCTCAAGGTTTGTGCAAAACCACAGACGGCAAGCGGGCGGCTTATCACGACATTATGATCGCCACCGATGCGATTAAAGAATATATCATCAAAGGTGAAATGGAGGAAATCAATCAAGTGATGCTGAAGTCCGAGTTCGATGGCATGATCACCATGAACAAGGCACTATTTAACCTTTATCAAGAAGGTCGCATCAGTGAGGAAATTGCCTTGGAAATGTCGCCTACTCCGAATGAAATGGCACAGTTCCTGCGAGGACGTATCTAAAGAAGGATGAAAACTTTAGATATTTGAGCGAAAATGACTTAGGGATCACGAAGAGAAGCATAAAAGATAGAAATATTTATACTTCCTGTTGGCTCCTTCACCCCGGATTCACTAAAAAATTTATACGCTCACCAGTGTTTTGAGTGCTGAGTTCTGTTTTTATGAATTATAGAGCGAAGTTTAAAGAGACTAAGAACTCAGCAGCTTCTCTCCCCCAAGTGTTTAAAGGCATTGCCTTGTTTACACCTGGGGGAGATTTGATTTATTGCATTGATCCGAGTAAGCACAGCCGGTGGCACCTACATTTGTGTGCAGCGCTTCAGGAAAGGCTGGGTTTGCCAGAGCCACCCCATTTTTTGGTGCCAGGATATACGGCAACAATTGACCGCTGGATTGATCCTTACACTCAGCAGCTCAGGATTTCGGCTGAGGCTCATGCGCCGGTTTTACGGCATCAAGCACTACTGAATGCAGTTTTTAATACAGGTGATTTGGTTTGGCAAGCTGCGCCGTGGCTAGAGCAGTTGTGCAATCCGATGGTATTGGCAACCTATCGCTCCCAGTTTCCCCAGCTTTGGGAAGAACGTGACCTCGTGATGCGTGTTGAGCGCACCGGCATCGATGTTCCTGCCTCTGCAGAGCCGGTGATCTTCGTACCAGAGCGAGTAGAAACGAAAGGCTATATTTTGCGCCTATTTGTTGGTAAAAATAAGGCCGCAACCGAACGCACTCTGGAGCGGCTGCACCAGCTTTTAGAACGGGCGATTAGCTGTCCTTACACGCTGAAAGTCATTGATATTTTTAAACATCCAGAGCAAGCAGAAGCCGATCAAGTCTCTGCAACGCCCACTCTGGTTAAAGTGTGGCCGCGACCTGTTCGGCGGATTGTCGGTGAGTTAGAGAATGCCGGCGAAATTTTGCGAGTTTTAGGCAGCTTGGATAGCTAGGCGCTCACAAATAAAGCTTGGGGGAAACAGGCCGGTAAAGCAGTTAATTAGTAAATTTCAGAAGATGGCAGTTCAGCAAGATCATGACTCCTGTTTTACCAAATTTGCCTGCTTTGCTTCTACCATCATTCGCACCACATCCTGCATCTTGTATTTCGCCTGCCAACCTAGCTGTTCCCGCGCCTTTGCTGGATGGCCTCTACCGACTGCAATATCCGTGGGCCGGTAAAAACCGGCATCAATGACGACATAATCGTGCCAATCTAAGCCCACACAAGCAAAAGCTGCCGCTACAAAGTCTTCTAACTTATTACTCTCACCTGTTGCAATCACATAATCATCAGGCTTTTCCTGTTGCAACATTAAGTACATCGCCTCAACATATTCTGGTGCCCAACCCCAGTCCCGCCGAACTGAAATATCACCCAGACGCAACTTCTCTTGACTGCCTTGAGCGATCGCGCAAGCACCGGCTACAATCTTTTGCGTGACGAAGCGCCCTGGCCGCAACGGAGATTCGTGGTTGAAGAGGATGCCAGAACAGGCAAATAAACCGTACGCTTCGCGATAGTTCGCCACTTCCCAAAACGCCGCTGCCTTTGCCACAGCATAGGGGCTTCGGGGACGAAAGGGCGTGGTTTCGTTGGCTGAGGCATCGCGAGTATCCCCAAAACACTCACTGGAGCCGGCATTGTAAATTTTAATCGGTGCGCCGGTGAAGCGAAGCGCCTCTAGTAAATTTAGGGTGCCGGTGGTAATACTTTCCAGCGTCTCCACCGGCTGTTCAAAAGATAGCCCCACCGAACTCTGCCCTGCCAGATTGTAAACCTCATCCGGCTGAATTTTCCTTAGCACCTGCAACACACTGCGGAAATCAGTCAGAGACATTGACTCTAATTTCACCTGTTCCCGAATGCCCAAGCGCACTAAATTCCCAAAGGAAGACATTTGGGCATCCCGTGACGTGCCGCAGACAATATAACCTTTCTCCAGAAGTAACTTAGCTAGATATGCCCCATCCTGACCCGATATCCCACAAATTAGCGCTTTTTTCATATTGCTGATCCTCTATAAAGTCTTCCTTCAATAAATATGATGAAGGCAAAAGACACAGTTGTGCCTTTTGCCTTTTCACCGATATTCAATCGGCATCTTTTTAAGAGGCAGAGTTTCCCGTTTGCTGAGCTAGCCAATTTAAAATGAACGAATTCACAATCTCTGGTCGTTCATCATGGGGACAATGGCCGGTGTTGGGAATCGAGACAAATTCTATCGGTTGAGTCTGACTTAATTCTTGATAAATGCGTGAGCCTGAGATCGGTGTCCAGGGGTCATTTGCTCCCCATAAAACGAGCAACGGTTGCTTGACTTGTGGCAGCAACTCGGATGGCTCCGGGCCGGCAGGTGCTGCGAGAATTGAGGCAAACACACGCTGAGCACCTGGATCGCAGGAAGGTTCATAAATCAAATCGATCAGTTCGTCGGTAACGGCGTCATGATTGCAATAAACTTGTTGCAGTGTGCGACGCAGACGATTTTTTTGGCGGATGCGGTTAAATAAAAACGGCCCTATAACCGGCGAGGTGACTAATTTGGTAAAGATCCCCATCACGGTTCGCAAGGGCAAATTTAGTTCGTGAGGTCGATGATTTAGCCCACCGGCACAGTTAATCAAAATGCCGGCGGCGGCAATTTCTGGATGATTGGCAACCACCATCAAACTCAGCAGTGCACCAATGGAATTGCCCACAAAGACTGCCGATTCCTGAATTTGTGATTCCCAGAAATCCTTCAGCATTTCTTGCCAAAGTTCAAGCGAGTAATCGAGTGCCGGCTTATCTGAAGCACCAAATCCTAACAGATCCAAGGCAAATACTCGGTAGCCGCCGGCAGCGAGTGCGGGAATGTTGTTACGCCAGTGGCCAATTGAGGCTCCAAAGCCATGAATCAACACCAGGGGGCGACCTGCGCCCATCACGGTGTATTTGATTTTATGGCCCTGCCAAGTCCAAGTGAGCCTTTCAAACGTTGATGCCGGTGTTAGCTGTTGTGTTGTCACGGTCGTTTTATGAAGTTTCTTAAACTTCTTAGATCATAGTATTGTTCTTTCGCCGAACTAGAGCCGCGAAGGTAAGGAATTCGTCAAATTAACTACGCTGAACCTTTATCACATAGAAGCAAATTAATCAAGATAGTCTTGCTTTCAATGGCTCAGTTTGCTGTAGTTGCCGGCCTAAACCGCTTTTAAGAGTTCAAAAGCTCAGCGGATTCTTACAAATCCAGCCTTTTCAATCAGCTCTTGACCTTGAGGCGTTAGCAGTAAATTGGCGTAGGCTTCACCGGCTTGTTGATCAATTTGACCGTTCTGTTTAATTACCACCAACAAGCGACGGGTAATCGGATACTCACCACTCTGGAATACAGCCGTATTCACTTGGTTGCGCTTAGCTGGGCACTGATCAAGGGGAATAAAAGGCTCCTTATACGGAGCAATGAGCTGATTGAGGTTACGGCCCACCGGCAGCGCCTTAATCTTACACTGCGACACAACCAAAGGGGCTGAGGCTTGAAAAATCCCCCCAGGATCAGCAGCAACCTTCCGTAAAGCGTCCGTTGGAGTGGGTACTAATTCAAACCGGCCAGCGGCATCACCCTGTACCGCGTAGCGCGTAATTTTCAAGTCAGGGCCACCCACTTGGCTCCAATTGGTAATCTTGCCGCTGTCAATATCATTGACTTGGTCTACGGTTAAACCGGGTATATTCAAACTTGGGTTTACTGCAACCGCCCTGCCATCTATTGCAACTGGCACCTCTTTCAGCATAAAACCCCGTTGTTGCGCCTGTTGGTATTCCTTATCTTGAACCGGGCGAGAGGAGTGAGCAAAGGACAGTTGATTGTCTAACAGCATCCGCAGCCCTGTACCCGAACTCGGAATCGTATTGTAGGGGTGGGTGTAGCGCAAGCGAAACTGAGGCCAAACCGTTTGAATCGCGGAATCTAAATCTCGCCGAATCGGTGCCCAAGTCGTGCTGCCACCATAGCTGAAAAGTCCGCTTGGCACGTTCTGCACTTGGGCAAGTGTTTCAGGACTCGATGGTCTAACAGCAGCCGATTGATTGTTAATTGCGCGATTTTTATCAACAGCAAAGTGGTTGATCAACCACCAGAAACCAGCCCCCAATAATCCAGCAGTGATTAGCAGGGACAAAACGAGAACAGTGGTTTCCTTATTGTGAGACATGGATAGATTGCCCTACTCCCCACCGGCTTAAAAAATACTGGAAAGTAACTTGTAAATTAGGCGAAACAGTGCGGTGAGGGCGACTGCAGATAAGCCGGCCAAGGCGGCAATTGCCACTACACCCTGAAGGCCAAATCCACCTTGTAACTGGGAAACGCCCAACACAATCGCCAGCGTCACAACGGCAATAATTGGCAGATCCTTACCCTCAATCACACGGCGGGCTTGGGCAAAGATCAGACTCGCCAAGATTCCCAACCAAACAAGATAACTCACTCCCGAAATTCCGAGTGCACTACTAATGGCAATCGCCAGTAAAGCTCCCTGAAAGCCGGTAAATGCAGCTCCTCCTAACAGTTCAAAGGTTGAAAAGGAAGGCTTCGTTGGGCGTTGTAGGGGGGCTGGTGGAGACTGCTGAGCCGGCGGGGAGGCTGGCGGCGGTGTTGCGGGTGCCGGGCGGGGGGCTGTGACCTTTGTTGGCAGAGAAGTCGGCGGCATTGATGGTGGTGGGTTAAGAGAGGGTGCCGGCTGGGATTGTTGGGAAGAAAGAGCGGCAATCACCTCATCGGCTGACTGGAAGCGCCGGCTGGGAGCAGATAACAGCATCCGATCTAAAATCGTTGCCAGATGATCACTAACCCGTGCATATCCTCTCCAATTCAACTCATTACTGTAGGAATCAAATAACTCCATCGCCGACTTGCCGGTGAGCAATGTAATGCAAGTCACTGCCAAGGCGTACAGATCGGTGGAAGGAAAGACAGTGCTGCCGGCCATTTGTTCAGGCGGTGCAAACCCCATCGAATAGATGCCGGTGCTGTGCTGATGTCCGGGATCTCCCCCTGCTGCCTGCGCCACTTGCTTGACGGCACCGAAATCTAACAAATAAAGCCGGCCATTGCGAGCACGCATAATATTCGCCGGCTTGATATCTCGGTGGATGGAATGGTGTTCGTGGACAAATTTCAGCACCTTAAGGATTTCTCCCAGCACTTCCAAAATCTCGGTTTCAGAGAACTGTGCTTTCTGCGCCAGTTCCTCCTCTAAATTTTGCCCATCAATAAATTCTTGAACCAGATAAAAAAACTGGTCGGGTTTGCCCGTTTGCAAGCCGGGGACTTCCAGCGGAAAGAACGCAAACAGATCCGGAATTTGGGGGTGCCGGTTGCCCAATTCCTCTAAAACCACCGCCTCGCGCTCAAATAAACCTTGGGCGATTTGCATTTGTTGGGGAGTCAGATCGCCTGCCGGTTGAAACTGTTTGACCACACACTGACGCATCGCCGGGGTATAGCGATCACGAGCAAGAAACGCCGCCCCAAATCCTCCTTTACCCAGGAGTTTCACCGGCAGATACCGCCCGATTAAAATCAGCGGCATCCCGCAACTGGTGCAGAACTTCTGCTGCACAGTTTTAAGAATGTTGCTGTCATCAAGATCGGCAAAAGAGTTGACAGGACGGGGACAGCCGGTGCGGGTGCAGAGAATTTCCATAGCCGTCAGAAGTCAGAGTTCAGCGCTCATCGGTTATCAATCAAAAGTCAAGGGCGAAAACTTGCGAACCAATGACAAATGACTGAGGATTTGGGACAGGAGAACTTGAGCAACAACCCAGATTAACTTCCATTTGAGTTAGGAGAAGCTGTCTCTAAAGCATTTGATTCCACCGGCAGGGGCGGTATCAGATGCTTTTCTAGCCCTTGCGTGGCAAATTGGGGTAATATTTCGTGACTAAATGCCTCTGCGGCTTTTGAGCGATAGCGGTTCGGATTATAAATAACTGACAGCATGCGTTTCACCACCACCTCTTCAATGGGAGCACGGTGGATCACGCCCATCTGCAATTCCTTCTCAATCGCAGAAATCGAGACAAACGCAGCCCCTAGGCCGGCTTGCACGGCATTTTTAATTGCTTCAATCGAGTTCAATTCCATCTCGATTTTGAGCCGGCGCGTATCGATTCCGCAGCGAGAGAGAACCTGATCAATCACCTTACGAATCGTTGATTGCGAGTCAAGGGTGATAAACTGCAATTTATACAGGTCTTCTTTTTGAATCGGATCAATCTTAGTAAGCGGGTGAAAAACCGGCAAAATCAGGGCCAGCTCATCATCGGCATAAGGCACAACTTCTAAAGATTCTTGCAATTCTGGAGGAATCTCACCGCCGACAATAGCCAGATCAATTTGCCCATTGGCTACACTCCAGGCGGTGCGGCGAGTTGAGTGAACGTGCAATTGTACCGCCACATCGGGATAGCGTTGTCGGAACATCCCAATCATGCGAGGCAGAAGATAAGTCCCTGTTGTCTGAGAAGCGCCAACAATCAGGGTGCCACCTTGAAGGTTTTGCAGATCCTCAATCGCTCGACAGGTTTCCTGGCAAAGCGTCAAAATCTTTTCCCCGTAGCTGAGAAGTAGGTGCCCCGCTTCTGTCAGTTGGGCGCGCCGGCCCCCCCGATCAAACAATGGTACATCCAACTGCCGCTCTAAGTTTTGCACTTGCAGGCTGACAGCCGGCTGTGAGACATATAAGCTATCAGCGGCCCGTTTAAAACTGCCCTCAGCGGCGATTGCTTTGAGGATGCGTAACTGATCTAACGTGAAAGGAAGGTCGGACATATCGCTAAACCTGAAAGGGGAAAGGAGCCTTGAGGCAGCCAACCGATTCAACGGATGCGGACTGAGTGATTAAGTGGCCCAGTATGTTTTGGTGCTTCTAACACAACGACAGTAGCACAACAGGGTACACGTCCCTTTAAATCGTTTGTGACGATGGGGGTCAAAGTCCAAGCACAAAGAAATTAGTGGCTCAGAACAAGCCGGAATCTTTCAGCTTCAACCTCTTTCTGTTGTACTAAGATTTACCTGACTTGCAAAATATCTAGAAGTGGGTAGAACTAAACTTTTCTGAATGTATCAGGAATTAACCAACTGACCCTAACCTGTGAGTCGTGCTGATTGTATTTTATTGTGTCGATTGAGTGAGTGCGATGTCTTTTAATGGGCTAACAACGAGCCATTTGATCATGCTGGGACTGCTGCTGGGTTTTGCGATCGCTCACAGCGGTTTAGCCGGCTTGCGTCCTTGGGGAGAAAAACGCCTAGGGGCGAGGCTTTACCGCATCTTGTTCGCCCTGGTGAGCTTGCCTTTAGCCGTGGTGCTAATTGTCTATTTCTTTAACCATCGATATGACGGCTGGCAGTTGTGGCAGGTGCAGGGAGTCACAGGAGTACAACCGGCAGTATGGGTACTCTCAGCCATTTCTTTCTTTTTTCTCTACCCAGCTACCTTTAACCTGTTAGAAATCGCAGCGGTGACTAAGCCCCAAGTACACCTCTACGAAACCGGCATCATTCGCGTCACTAGGCACCCCCAGATGGTCGGACAGATCATTTGGTGTATTGCCCACACACTTTGGATCGGCACCTCTTTTACCTTAGTCACTTCCATCGGTTTGATCCTTCACCATATCTTTGGGGTGTGGCATGGAGATCGCCGGCTTGCCAGTCGTTACGGAGAAGCATTTGAAGCCGTCAAATCTCGCACTTCGATTACCCCCTTTTTGGCGATTATCCAAGGCCGGCAAACCTTTGAGTGGCGGGAGTTTGTCCGTCCGTCGTACTTAGGCGTCACCGGCTTCATCCTGCTGCTATGGTGGGCACACCCCCTGTTAATCCGAGTAACAGCCAGCACCGGCTGGTAAAATTCGCTGCAAACGTTACTAATTGAGTTGTCCAGATGATCCCAATTAGCGGTAGCATGATCCCAAAGCCGATAGTAAACAGAAATAAATCTTGAGGAATCATGCTGCTGTCAACTATTAGTGAGCGGGCGTTTACACAAGAAGTTTTAGAATCTTCCACTCCTGTTTTAGTTCATTTTTGGGCACCTTGGTGCGGTCTGTGCCGAATGATTAACCCCATATTGATGCGCTATCAAGCCGAGTGGGGCGATCACCTCAAAATTGTTGGATTTAATGCCGACGAAAGTTTAAAAGTAGCCAATACTTACCGTCTCACGACTTTGCCGACGCTTATCCTGTTTGAAGAGGGCAAAGTGCGGCATCGACTCGATGGTTTTAACGGACGAGACGATCTGCGGATGGCGCTAGAAGCGATCGCCCTCAACTACGCAAAACATTCTAAAGCCCTTTGCCTGAACCAGGCACAGGAGCGTCATCCTTATTCAGCCTAGAAAAAGTGTCTGCTCTTGTCGAGTTTCAATAACCCCACTCGGATCAAAGTCTTGGTGGGGTTTTTCTATGTAGGGGCATCGGGCATGGGGGAGAAATGTGGTGAACAGCCTATCCCATGCAATCTTCTATTTCAGCATTTCGGGCTAACTAATCTATGCCGGTGGGCAGTAGCACCTTATCCCCTCACTTATGGTAATTCACTACAAGATTGCCCTATGCCAATTTTTAAAAGTGATCTTTTTACTTGCAGCAGTCAAACAAAAATGTTAGGCGACTGTCTTTGTTGACTGAATTTTAAATCAATATAATCCCCAGTCGTAGCCGCGCACCGTATGTCACAATGTAAACAATTCTGCCAAATGAGTAAAGAAACTTAAAGTAGGCGTTCAGTGATGGAACCAATCTATCAATATGCCTGGGTGATTCCAGTCCTGCCTCTATTAGGGGCAATGGTGGTTGGCCTGGGCTTAATTTCTTTTAATGGGTTAACCAACCGTCTGCGGCAGTTGAATGCTGTGTTTATAGTCTCCTTGCTAGGAGCCGCAATGGTTTTTTCCTTCGCGCTGCTCTGGAGTCAAATTCAAGGTCATGAACCCTATCTTTATACCTTGGAATGGGCTGCAGCAGGAGATTTCCACCTGCGGATGGGCTACACGATTGACCCCCTAACCTCTCTGATGTTGGTCATCGTGACAACCGTAGCCTTTTTGGTAATGGTTTATACAGATGGCTACATGGCTCACGATGCGGGGTATGTGCGCTTCTACGCATACCTGAGCTTGTTTAGCTCCTCGATGTTGGGTCTGGTGGTTAGCCCAAATCTTGTACAAGTTTATATTTTCTGGGAACTGGTCGGTATGTGTTCGTACCTGCTGATCGGGTTCTGGTATGACCGTAAAGCGGCGGCGGATGCTTGCCAAAAGGCGTTTGTCACGAACCGCGTGGGTGACTTTGGTTTGCTGCTGGGAATTCTGGCGCTTTATTGGAGCACCGGCAGCTTTGAATTCAACGAGATCGGGGCACGATTGCAAGATTTGGTGCAGTCTGGTGCTCTGAGTGGTGGCTTGGCCGCCTTGTTTGCAATTCTGGTGTTTTTAGGGCCGGTCGCCAAATCAGCGCAATTTCCCCTGCAAGTCTGGTTGCCGGACGCAATGGAAGGGCCAACCCCCATTTCAGCTTTGATTCACGCTGCAACAATG
Organism: Microcoleus sp. FACHB-672; assembly: GCF_014695725.1. Classification (NCBI taxonomy): domain Bacteria; kingdom Bacillati; phylum Cyanobacteriota; class Cyanophyceae; order Oscillatoriales; family Microcoleaceae; genus Microcoleus; species Microcoleus sp. FACHB-672. Next base: position 12,861 of record NZ_JACJOU010000008.1, read on the forward strand.
GTGGCAGCCGGCGTCTTTTTGATCGCCCGGATGTATCCCGTGTTTGAAGGCGTGCCGGTGGCAATGGATGTGATCGCTTACACCGGCGCTTTCACAGCCTTTTTAGGGGCGACGATTGCGATTACTCAAAACGACATTAAAAAAGGCTTAGCTTACTCAACCATCTCCCAGCTCGGCTATATGGTGATGGCAATGGGAGTGGGAGCTTATGGAGCCGGCTTGTTTCATCTGATGACCCACGCTTACTTCAAAGCCATGCTGTTTCTGTGCTCTGGATCAGTGATTCACGGCATGGAAGGCGTTGTGGGTCATGATGCCGTCTTGGCGCAGGATATGCGCTTGATGGGGGGCTTGCGGAAACATATGCCGGTGACAGCCACCACCTTTTTGATTGGAACCTTGGCAATCTGTGGGATTCCTCCGTTTGCCGGCTTCTGGTCTAAGGATGAAATCCTCGGTTCTACGTTTGCCGCAAATCCCTTTCTGTGGGGCGTTGGCTGGGTAACTGCCGGCATTACCGCCTTCTATATGTTCCGGATGTATTTCTCGACATTTGAAGGGAAATTCCGGGGTAATGATCAGCAAATTCGCAACCAGTTGCTTGCAGAAAGCGGCAAAGAACTGCAGCCGGCTTTTGGCCCTGGTGCGATGGATCCCAAGGAATTGGAACATGGCAGCGATCCTCATGCCCATCATGGTCATAGTGAATTTCCTCACGAGTCACCGTTGACGATGACATTCCCCTTGATGGCGCTGGCAGTGCCTTCTGTCCTGATTGGTTTGCTAGGGACTCCCTTTGCAAATTACTTTGAGGAGTTTATCCATCCTCCAACTGTCATGGCGGCTGTGGAAGCCTTGCATGGAACACCGGCACTGGAACACGCAGAGGAATTCAATTTAAACGAATTCCTGATCATGGGCGGCAGTTCGGTCGGGATTGCTTTGATTGGCATCACCCTCGCTTCTTTGATGTATCTGAGTCGCAAGATTGATCCGGCAGCAATCGCCAAGACAATCCAACCACTCTACAAGCTGTCGCTTAATAAGTGGTATTTCGATAACATCTATGATTTCCTCTTCGTCAAAGGTAGCCGCCGGTTAGCGCGGCAAGTGATGGAAGTGGACTATCGGGTTGTTGATGGTGCTGTGAACCTGACAGGTTTAATCACCGTATTGAGTGGCGAAGGGCTGAAATACTTTGAAACAGGTCGCGCTCAATTCTATGCCCTGATTGTATTTGGGGCTGTTTTAGGAATCGTGATTGTCTTTGGAGTAAGTTGAGAGTCGGGCATGGGGAATTGGGCATAGGGCATGGTAAACAATCCAACCAATGCCCGATTCCCAATCCCACCGCTTCGCGGAGGCAAGCTAAGGATGTGGATATTGCCGCATTCTGGCTCATTACTCAATTGCCAATTAACTATTTGCAATTATGAATTTAGCTGATTTTCCCTGGCTCACATTTATCATCTTGTTTCCGATCACGGCAGCGCTGCTGATTCCTGTGATCCCGGACAAAGATGGTAAAACGGTGAGATGGTACGCCCTGATTGTGGGGCTGATTGATTTGGCCGTAACGGTTTACGCTTTCTATAGCCAGTACGATTTGAGCAATCCAGAGTTGCAACTGGTAGAAAGCTATGCTTGGGTGCCGCAACTCGATTTGAATTGGTCGGTGGGTGCGGATGGGCTGTCAATGCCGCTGATTTTGTTGACCGCCTTTATTACAACCCTGGCAATTCTCGCAGCTTGGCCGGTGACGCTGAAGCCAAAGCTGTTTTATTTCCTAATGCTGGCCATGTATGGTGGTCAAATTGCAGTGTTTGCCGTTCAGGATATGCTGCTGTTTTTCCTAGTTTGGGAACTGGAATTGGTGCCGGTTTACCTAATTCTGGCGATTTGGGGCGGCAAGAAGCGGCAATATGCGGCGACGAAGTTTATTCTCTACACGGCGGGGGGTTCGCTGTTTATCCTGTTGGCAGCCTTAACGATGGCGTTCTACGGAGATACCGTAACGTTTGATATGCGGGCGATTGCCAACAAGGATTACGCCATGAACCTGCAACTGTGGCTTTATGGGGGCTTCTTAATCGCCTACGGGGTAAAGCTGCCAATTTTTCCGCTGCACACTTGGCTGCCTGACGCCCACGGAGAGGCGACGGCACCGGCACATATGTTGCTTGCCGGCATTCTGTTGAAAATGGGCGGTTATGCGCTGTTTCGTATGAATGCCGGGATGCTTCCAGATGCTCATGCGGTGTTTGCGCCGGTGTTGGTGATTCTGGGGGTTGTCAATATTATCTATGCCGCCCTGACTTCCTTTGCCCAACGAAACCTAAAACGCAAGATTGCTTACTCTTCGATTTCCCACATGGGATTTGTTCTCATCGGGCTAGGTTCTTTCACCGACCTGGGAACGAGTGGGGCAATGCTACAAATGGTTTCCCACGGGCTAATTGGGGCGAGTCTGTTCTTTATGGTGGGAGCCACTTATGACCGAACGCACACCCTGATGCTAGATGAAATGGGGGGCGTTGGGCAGAAGATGCGGAAGGTTTTCGCCATGTGGACGGCTTGTTCTCTGGCGTCTTTAGCGCTGCCAGGGATGAGTGGTTTTGTAGCGGAGTTGATGGTATTTGTCGGCTTTGCAACGAGTGATGCCTATAGCTCAACGTTTAAGGTGATCGTGGTATTTTTGGCAGCAGTTGGGGTGATTCTAACTCCTATTTACTTGCTGTCGATGCTGCGTGAGATTTTCTACGGTCCAGAAAATAAAGAACTCGTCAGTCACGAGGTTCTGGTGGATGCGGAACCGCGAGAAGTGTTTATCATTGCTTCTCTGTTGGTGCCGATTATTGGGATTGGTTTATATCCCAAGATTCTGACTCAGGTTTATGATGCGACGATCGTACAGCTAACGGCGCGACTGCGAGATTCGGTGCCGACGCTGGCGCAGAAGCCGCATTCTAAGCCGGTGGCCCTGCAACCGGCACCATTAGCGGATCTGCCGGTGCTTGTTGCGCCGGTGATTGGCGGACGTTAGAATTTCACCCAATATATTGTGTTTGTTTGCCGGCTTCTCAGTTATTCTGAGGAGCTTTTTTTATTTGATTTGTTCCCTCTATTCTCAAAGCTTAGGCGGGTTGAGTATTTTGAAGATCGGCACGTTTTTATAGAAAGAAATTCTCATCCCAAAAAAGTTGGATGTTTTAAAGACTCGCAAGTTTTTATAGCAAAAAATTTTTAGCCTGAAAAAATAGACAATCCGCGATGGGCAAGGGGCGATATCATAGCCAACAACCTATTGCCTAGAACGGTGCATTGTTTATGTCCTTATACTTTCAACTTAAACGATGGTTAGTCGGCGATCCTTTACCGACGAGTGCTTCTGAGGAAGAACGCTTGAGTAACGCTGCCGGCTTGGCGGTGCTTGCCTCGGATGCGCTTTCCTCTGTGGCTTATGCGACTGAGGAGATTCTTTTGGTGCTGATAGCAGCCGGCAGCGCAGCGCTGACTTGGTCTTTGCCCATTGCCGGTGCGATTGTCGTGCTGCTTGTAGTGGTGGTGCTGTCCTACCAGCAAACGATTCGCGCCTATCCCAAGGGCGGTGGTTCTTATATCGTGGCGCGGGAAAATTTGGGACTGGTGCCAGGGTTGGTAGCCGCCGGCTCACTGATGATTGATTATATCTTGACGGTAACGGTCAGTATTTCTGCCGGCACGGCGGCCCTCACCTCAGCGGTTCCAACTCTCAAACCTTACACAGAATTATTGTGTCTGATTTTCATTTTCTTACTAATGGTCGCTAATCTACGAGGTGTCAGGGCATCAGGCCAATTATTTGTAATTCCCACTTACACCTTTGTCGTCTCTATTGGATTACTAATTCTTTTAGGTTTGTTTAACCAATTTACAGGTCGAATTACGAATACCGAGTCAGTGATTCAAGCAACAGAAGGCATTAGTTTATTTTTAGTTTTGCGAGCATTTTCAGCCGGCTGTGCGGCACTCACCGGCGTAGAGGCGATCTCCGATGGCATCTTAGCTTTTAAACCCCCTGAATGGAAAAATGCCCGCATTACCTTGGGCTACATGGGCGTGCTCTTGGCCTTCATGTTTATAGGCATTACTTATCTTGCCCACGCTTATCATATTGTTCCCCACGAGGGAGAAACAGCGGTTTCGCTATTGAGTCGCGAGATTTTGGGCCGTGGGCCGCTATATTACTTCTTGCAAACTACAACGCTGCTGATTTTACTATTAGCAGCAAATACTAGCTTCGCAGATTTTCCCAGGCTGTGTTATTTCCTAGCCCGCGATGGATTTTTGCCACGGCAGTTAGCGCTCTTAGGCGATCGCTTGGTGTACTCTAATGGCATCATTTTACTGAGTGTTTGTGCCGGCATTTTAGTTCTGATTTTCAGAGGAAATACTAGCGCAATCATTCCCCTTTATGCAGTTGGCGTGTTCACGTCTTTTACCCTCTCACAAGCCGGCATGGTTGTTCATTGGTTTAAAGAGCGGTCTGCCGGTTGGCAAGCCAGTGCCGTGATGAACAGTTTAGGCGCTTTAACAACGGCAGTTGTTCTCGGGGTGATTGTACTCACAAAGTTCCTTTTAGGCGCTTGGGTTGTGGTGGTGGCAATTCCAATCGTTATGGGCTTATTTTTAGCAATTCGGCGTCACTATGGATACGTGGCAAGGCGTCTGCGGTCGCGTCAGTTGCGGCCTATTCCTAACCCTAGACCGAAAGGTGCTGTTGCTTTTAATCCAGCGATTGTGTTAGTAGGAAATGTACATCGAGGATCATTAGAAGCGCTGGAATATGCCTGTAGCATTGCTGATGATATTGTGGCGATTCATGTCGATGTTGGCACGACACAGCGAGAGGAACTGTTGGAAGACTGGAAACTCCTACAAACTAATATTCAACTAATCATTTTGGATTCGCCTTACCGCAGTGCAATTTCGCCGATTGTCGAATTTGTTCGTGAATTTGAAGATCGCCATCCAGACGTTTTTTCTACAGTGATTCTTCCTACATTTGTCCCTCGTAATTGGTGGGAGGAGCTTTTGCACAATCAAACAGCTTTTTTCTTAAGAGCAGCTTTGCGCGCTAACCGCAGCGGTGTAATTGTCTCTACTGTGCGATTTTATCTGTAATGAGCTGACAAATCCAGGCTGGTTCAGGTTTGCCTGGATTTTGCCGGCAAGAGGATGGGGATAAGCCGATGATGAAATCACAAATTTCCTGCCCAAGTAGAAGTTTGGGTTTAAAAACCATTAGCAGATCTGCCGGTGGTTGTTGTGCCGGTGATTGGCGGAAGTTAGAATTTCACCCCATATATTGTTTTTGTTTGCCGGCTTCTCAGTTATTCTGAGGAGCTTTTTTTTTGGGTTTGAGACGTGTTGATTCGGCATTTTTTTTCAAAGGTTTAGGTTAGTTTTTTAACCGCAGATTAACGCAGATGATTTTTTTGCAAATACAGCAAATTCGAAGTCTATGAGGTACAGTAGCAGCAATGTGTAAACCAATTTTTGAGATGTTCGAGATTCATTAATTGAAGTGCTAGTTTAATTAAACCATCAACTCCAGA
>NZ_JACJOU010000009.1 GCF_014695725.1 Microcoleus sp. FACHB-672
CTTTCTCTCTACTGTTTTATTAACTTTTGAATGAAGCTTTTGGCTACACAAAATCGTTTCGCCAATTCCCGTTGCGATATTTCTTCATTCTCATACACTTGGATTATTTTTTCCCGCAAGTCCAGTGAGTAGGCTTTCATCTTCACACCCTCAACAGCTCCCCATTACTGTACCTCTGTTATTCGAGAAACGCTATAAATTAATGTCGTTAAACTTTTAAATCGATATAATTCTCATTTCACCTATGTCGTAGCGATAAAGGTTCTCTTGGGACAACAGCACTTTGGACTTATCGCTTAAGGGAACAAGATTGACACAGAGCGTTTGTCACTAAGAAGTTTTTGCGACGTAACCATAAAGTCTAGACTATTAAAAACCCTTAGACGAATAGGATGCGTCATGCCGATCTATCGCTCCAAAACCTCCACCCAGGGACGTAATATGGCCGGTGTCCGCGCTCTCTGGCGCGCCACCGGAATGCACACTGAGGATTTTGAGAAGCCAATCATTGCAGTTGCCAACTCCTTATAGTCTGCCCTCGCGCGAGATCATCGCCGATTCAGTCGAGTACATGGTCAATGCCCATCGTGCCGAGCCCCTGGGAGCTGGCATACTATTTTGAGTGGCTCGAAACTTTCTTTTCTATTCTATTACTGTCCTCACCTTAACGTGTAGTGCTATTAACAGGTTAGAGCGGCAACTAATTGTTGAATATGTATCGGCTCATGGGTTGCCATTAATGTGATCCGAATTCTACTCGTGGGAACAGTGGGAGGGCGAATAGTGCCGGCAAAAATTCCCCTTTCTTTCAAGTATTTTCCAGTAGAGAGCGCTTCTTGGGCATCTTTCACCGGCACACACACAATAGGAGACTCTTGAAATAGCGGAACAATCCCAACTGCTTTGAGCAACTGTTGCAAATCAGCCACATTTTGCCATAACCGGCTGCGGCGTTCCGGTTCTTGTTGGACAATAGCAATCGCTGCTAATGCGGCTGCTGTGTCTGCCGGCGATAGTCCGGTTGTATAAATCCAGCTCGGTGCGCGATTTCGCAAAAAGTCTATCAAAGCTGCAGAACCGGCAATATATCCACCTAAACTGCCCAAGGCTTTGCTGAGGGTGCCCATTTGAATCAGCGATCGCCCTGTGCAGCCAAAATGTTCAACACAACCGGCACCCCTTGTTCCGAAAACGCCGGTGCCATGCGCTTCATCCACCAGCAGCATCGAGCTAAACGCTTCAGCCACTTCCAAAAGCTGCGGTAATTGACAAATATCCCCGTCCATACTGAAAACGCTGTCCGTAAGAATCAGGCAGCGTCGGTGAAGTTGCCGGTGTTGATTGAGTTGATTTTTTAAATCTTCAATATCATTGTGCCGATACTCCAAAACCGTTGCACCACTCAAAATCGCCCCATTTTTCAGGCTGGAGTGATTGTATTGATCGCCCAGAATCAAGTCGCGTTTGCCAACTAAAGCAGTGATCGCCCCCAAATTTGCCAGATAACCGGAACTGAAAACGAGGGCATCTTCGGTTTGCTTCAACTCGGCAATTGCAGATTCTAGCTGCCGGTGCAATTCCCGATGCCCCGTAATTAATCGAGAGCCGGTGCTGCCGGTGCCGTATTCTTGTGTAGCATTAATTGCGGCTTGAATTAAGCGCGGATCACCGGCAAGTCCGAGATAATCATTGCCGGCAAAGTTGATTACCTCACGCCCTTCTAGCAAAACAGTTGCACCGGGGCGGTTTTCAATTGTTTGCACAGAACGATACCAGCCGGCGCGATGAATCGTCGCCAAAGATTGTTCTATCCAAGCATAAGGATCTGTTGCCACGCTTGCAATTTAAGGCTCGTTATCAATGACTTTCTCAATTCTTTCTCGTTTATCAATTTTGAGAATCGGTTTGGTGGGAGGAATCACCATTCCCATACCAAATGCCACATCTGGCAACTGATAAGCGTGGTATTCTCCAGGCGGAAATACCTGATTAGGAGTAAAACAATACTGTTTTAGATAAACAATTTGATTGGGTTCACAAGCCGATCGGTTTAAAACCGGCTGAACTTCTTGCGGAATATAAAATGCTTCTGGGGGAATGATTGGTTCCTGATGTCCATCACCCGGAACACTGTGAAACTCTCCACCTCCAAAGCCGGATTCACTCATAATTTTAATTGGGGACTATTTTGACTCCCTCAATCTAGCTTTGAAAAATCTCTCGCCGGCAGCTTTTGTTATAAAAAGTTAATCATCTGCCGGTGAGAAATCGCGTCTTGCTAAAACTAAGTTCTAGCGCAGGGGAATGCTCTCAAAATTTAACTCACTGCCCGGTATGCGGTTATTAAAAGCTGGTGCCGGTGGCTGGGAAAAAATAGAACTGTTGTAGGGGTTCGGCAAATCTGGTGTGCGAATAATGGGATCGCTAGACACCTGCTGATTCAACACATCTAAATAAAGATTGTGAACCTCTCTGCCATCGCGGTTCATTTCGTTTTCCACAAAAGAATTTCTATACAGCGTACCTTGACCAAATAGAAAGTCTATTTGACGCCCGATGCCGCGATTTTGAAAGAAAGGTTTATCGTTATCATAAAAAGTCCGCATAAATGCTTCTTGAACAGTTGTCTGTCCGCTTTCTTGAGCATTTGAGGGCATTGCTTCAGTAATGATTGCACTCGCAACACTCAGCGAAGAGATTGTCGCCAACAGCCCTATCCAATTTTGCAGCCGCACGCCCATAAGACTCCTCCTCAATTTTTCTCACTCCTCAATATTAAACGCATCTCGTGGCAAAATGGCTGAATACTTAATGTTGTGTGTTGATTAATGAGCGATCTTTGCGTGGCTACTGCCGATTTAACAACGCTGCGCCGGCAACTTTTGGATTTATTCTGTGAGCTGGCTTATCAAGAAGGAGACTTTGTGCTTTCTTCGGGGCAGCCTAGCTCTTATTACATTAATGGTAAGCTCGTGACACTGCACGCCGAAGGTGCCTTAGCGACGGGTCGTTTGCTGCTGTCTATGCTGCCGGCAGATACGCAAGCCGTTGCCGGTTTGACATTGGGTGCCGATCCGATTGTAACGGCGGTGAGCGTTGTTTCTGCCTATGAAAGTCGGCCTATCCCAGCCCTAATTATCCGGAAAGAAGCGAAGGGACATGGGACAAAAGCCTATATTGAAGGGCCGGCTTTGCCAGAGGGGGCGAAGGTTGTCGTTTTGGAAGATGTTGTGACAACCGGCGCATCGGCAATGAAAGCCGTTGAGCGGCTGCGGGATGCCGGTTACAGTGTTGATTCCGTCATTTCGTTAATAGATCGGCTCCAAGGCGGTGCGGAACTATATGAGCAAGCGGGATTAAAATTTGAAGCCGTGTTTACCATTGAGGCAATTCAGAGCCGGTGGAAGCAACTGCAAACTTAAATTTAACTGGAGTTTAACGCTTAAGCACTAGACCTTTTGCACAATCAAGGTAATGTCCGCACCAAGGACAAATTTTGGCGTGAGGTGCTTTAGCGCGTCTAATTTTCCCCAGCTCGAATTGATTGCCGGTGTCGAAGAACTGCTTTAAAAAGCAGCAGACATCTACATTGGTAAGAATTTGGGACAGGCGAATGGAGGTGCGACTCCAAGAGGCTTCTATACATAGGAAGGTGTTGGCACTGTCTTATGTATATCCAGGGGGAGACGGGCTACAGGCAAAGACCGACGAGGGTTATAAGTTGGCGGCAAGGATTGCCGAGAGCAAGCCCCAGGCTTGGCGGGAGTGGATGCAGTGGAAGGGCATTCTTGGTACTATACTGATCAGGCTTAATCCCTACAGCTATTTTGTCCATAAAATTAAATTAAGTATAAATGCTTATTTTGTTAGAGGTTCAAGCTCTGATCGACTGACTGAACCGTGATTAGATACAAGCGAACAAAACACGGCAAGAGGACTGAACTTAGCCAGGCAGAGGTTGTCACTTTTTCCAGAAAACGAGATAACGAGATACTGATCCAGTTTTTTGGTGGGCTGAACGATATAGGAGAAGGAGGAAGTAAGGATGAATAGTGAACTCCAAAATATCGATGTCATTGAAACAGATGAGGATACTGCTGAAGAGGATAGTGGTGATAGTGGGGGATTGTATCCTTACGATCCAACGGAAGCCGATATTGATATTAGAGATGAGCCTCACACTATTTTTGAGTTATTGAGGAAATATGACAGTGACAAGCTTATTATCGATCCAGATTTTCAACGCAATGTAGTTTGGGAATTAGACAAAAAAAGTAAATTTATTGAATCTGTTATCCTAAATTTCCCCCTTCCTCCCTGGTATTTAAATCAAACAAAAGAGGGGAAACTAATTATTGTAGACGGTCTACAGCGGACTACAGCTTTACATGAATTTGTTAACGATCAATTTAAGTTAAGTGGTTTAGAAGCATTAACTAAGTTGAATGGCTACACCTTTTCAGAACTTAAAGAACTACCTGGTGACTATCAAACAAGGATTGAAGATAAAAAACTTTACATATATCTTATTAAGCCCTCGGTTCCCGTTAAAGTTGTCTATGATATTTTCAATAGAGTTAACACAGGAGGAACTAAACTTGAACGTCAAGAAGTTAGAAACTGTATTTTTTCAGGAAAATCAACCAAGCTGCTAAAACAGTTATCAGAAAAAGAATATTTTATAAAGGCTATAGACAAGGGTGTTTCACCCAAAAGAATGAAGGATAGAGAAGTCATTTTGCGTTACTTGGCTTTTAAACTCTTTGATTATGAAAAAAATTATCAAGGTGATATGAGTGATTTTGTAGAGAGAGCTATGAAAAAAATTAATTTAATGGATGATCTAGAAATAGATCTATTAAAAAATGATTTTGAGCGAGTAATGAATTTAACTTTTGAATTTTTTGGTTCTAAAAATTTTCGTTTGCCCTCGGGGAAAAATAGGGGAAGAATAAATATCGCAATTTTTGAATCTGTGTGTTATTTTTTTTCTGGCAGGAGCGATAAGTTTTTACAACCTCACAAGAAGTCTATTCAAGATAACTTTATTAAATTGCTTGAAAATCCAGAATACTTTGACGCTATAAGGTATTCCACGAGTAGCAAATCTAAAGTTATTACCCGCTTTAAACTAGCACAAGATATTTTAGGAGACGTAGAAAATGCTAACTAAAATAGAGTTAAAAAACTTTAAGTGTTTTAAAGATAAAATACAGTTTCCTTTAACACAGATCAACCTGTTAACAGGCATAAATGGGCGTGGTAAGTCTACTCTTTTACAAGCTTTGCTTTTAATGCGACAATCTATTGAGCATAGGGAAGTTACAACCCAAATTGTGTTGAATGGAAGTTGTGTAAGACTGGGTAATTTTGTTGATGTTAGGAATAGTAGTATCTCAAGAGATGAACCCATTGTACTTAAATATTATTTCCATGAAATTGTTCATCCCAATAAAGTTATTCATAAAGGTATGGAATATTTATTAAGACCAAATTCAGATGATGATATGGTGGCAGAAATCAGCCAGATCAACTTGTGTAATAAATTTAATTTAGACAATTCTGTTACTACGGTACAGAGAAAGTATTTAAAAAAAGACAATACTAATGAATACTCAACTACTGAGAATGAATCAAAAAGATTGCGCGACTGTTCATTAAATAATTTAATACCTAATGATTCTAGCCCTACTTTAATAGAAGATGAGGAATTTTATTTGAATTCCTTAGATGAATCTTTCAATTTTAGTCATATGCACTACATTTCAGCCGATCGCATTGGCCCACAAGAATTTTATTTCAAGTCCACTTTAAAAAACTTTCCTAATGTAGGTGCAAAAGGCGAATTTACCGTAAATTTGCTTTATACAAAAAGAAATAATTTAGTTAATGATATGTTGTGCTTAAAAGAGGATGCAAAGACATTATCTAATCAAACAGAAGAATGGCTAAGTTATGTTTTTGAGGGAGCTAAAGTACAAATATCAGAATCAAGAAGTAACATTTTAGAACTTTTATTTAATACCAACGCTTTAAAAGAGCGCTATAAACCAGCTAATGTTGGCTTTGGATACCATTGCATTTTGCCAATTATTGTTTCAGGATTAATTGCTAGAAAAGGTGAAATATTAATTGTAGAAAACCCAGAAGCGCATTTACACCCAAAAGCGCAATCGCGACTAACTCACTTTCTAGCTAAGGTTAGCAGTTGTGGCGTACAAGTTTTTATTGAATCACATAGCGATCATATTTTGAATGCCTTGCGAATAGCTGTGCTTGATAAAATTATTGACCATGAAAATTTAAATATATTATACTTACAGCTAAATTCAGAGCAACAAGTTGTACAAATTCCTGTTCAACCTAACGGAGGAATTGAAGAATGGCCCAAAGGTTTTTTTGATCAAATGGATAAAGATTTTGAACGTCTTTTTGGAATCTAAGATGGAAATTTTTATTAATGAAGAATCCCTTCAGGGACAGTATCTTAATGATGTCGAATTCAAAGATGCAGTAAGAGTTTTTAAAGCTATTTTTGATTTGATTAATGAAAAAATTAAAGATAAACAGATATATAAGGAGGATAGTAATTTATATGTCAAGTATGAAGCGGTAAAAGGCTCTAATTTCAATCAAAGCTTAAATCAAATTAAAGACAGATCACTTAAATTGGCCTTCAAGAATGTTGTTTTTAATAAATTAAATGCTAAAGAATGGCGTGCCGAACAAGTACATCGTTCAGAAGACTTCTTTGATTGTTTGATGAGTAGTGAAAATGAACAGTACAAAAATGTAAATAATACATCATTGGCAGAAATAGCTGAGAGAAAATTACAAAACAGTAGTTCAACCTATTTATTAATTAATTTTATCAATTCCAGTTTTCACCTTGTTCATCCACATATTACTAACTGTTGCTTAATTACTATCGTTAAAAATAGTGATGTACTAGATTGTATAAAATTAGATGGTCTTGATAATAAACCTGCGCTTGAAGATTGGCTAGAACATACATTTAATTTAAGCTGTTCAGTATATGATGAACTCTCTAAGGAACCTCCTACAGACGAGCAAACTATACTAAGAGAAAAACAAAGATTTCAAAAAACTTCATCCTATTGTCAGGATAGAGCTATTTACCGCGAAGTAGATACAGATAAGTATTGGTATGTAGATAATTTACATTTCGGTAAAGCTGCTCATTTAGAAGTTTTTAATAAAGCTGGATATCATATTGGAGAAGCTGATCTAAAAGGCCATATAGATGAGTGTAAACAAGATAAAAATAAAACTATTCGCTTGTCTTGAAAATAATTTAATATGTATCTGAGGTATTAGCTGTAGATTATTGAATTGCTTCTCTGATCCTCAACTTTACCGCAAACCCAGGCGGATGCCTCTGTAGCCCCTCAACCGACGGATAAACCGGCAAAAACCCAAGGTTCACAAGTTTATGCCGGCAAACCCAAAATTACCAACTGCAAATCCCCTGGCATCCTTTGCCGTCAATCCGGGTTATCCAGTCCAACCTTAGATTCATCCGCCGCAAGTTTAGTCGGCTTTAATGCACCTGAGCCGGCATGAAGAGGCGATACACTCATATAAGCGGGCGCTAGAGCTAAAACCACATTGTGCCGGCGCTTGGAATCAAGAAGGCAATACCCTGGAAAAATTGCACCGATTATGAAGAGGCAGTGAAATGTTATGAAAAAGCTGTTCAATTCAAACCAAATGACCCAGAAATCTGGAATAATCGCGGCAATGCGATGACGTATTTGCACCGGCATCCAGAAACGATCTCTTACTATGACAAAGCGATTCAACTTAAACCAGATTACTTATCAAGCTTGGAGTAACCGGGGGAGTGGGTTTGCCCAATGGTGCCGGCATGAGGATGCCATCGCCCCTGATAACGCCGCCCTTAAATTTAAGCCTGACGCTCCTGAGATTTGGTATAACAAAGCTTGCAGTTATACATCGCAGGGTCATGTTGAGTTGGCTGTCGAAAACCTGCAACAGCCGCTCAGCCTCAATCCGGGCGAATATTAAGAAGCTAGCCAAAACTGACTCGGATTTTGATGGGATTCGAGATTCAGGAGATTTTCAAGCAGTTAATTGATACATAGGTTACAAGTATCCATGAAGATTAACAATCAACTTGCTTTCGTACTCTCTACCCTGCTGTTATCTGTGGGAAGTGCTGCGGCTATCGCACAGCCGGCAGCACCACCCGCCAAGCCTCCTGCTGCTAAACCGGCAGCGCCGGCAAAACCCACAACTGCGCCTGCTGCACCGCTTTCGACACGGGAGAGGCAGGAGTTGCAACAGCGAAGAGAAGAAGAGCGAATTCAAAGATATGTCCAGCGAGAAGTTAACCGCACGTTTGGGTTAACAACTTCTATGCTGAATGTTTTGCTGTTTCTGCTGATTCTGTTTCCGCTTGCCGGCATTCTCAGCCTGTGGCTGTTGAAACGCAGTTTGGCGAATCAGATTAAATCTGAAGTGAAAGACGAACTCAGTAAGGAAGTTAAAGGAGAGATGGTGCGGCTAATGGGTGCCGGCATCGAAAATAAACGAGAAATTGCTCCGCCGCCGGCACAGCCCACCATGAGCGGTGAAAATGTGGCTCAATTAAAAGAGTTGATTTCAATGGCAATGGCGACTCAAAATGTTATTTCAGATGCTCGCAACTCAATTGAAGAGTCGCTCAACACCCAAGCTAAAACAGGGGATTTACTTAAAGATGTTTTCGGCCATTATGTGAAGCAGGGCGATAGCCTTTTTCTGGAAGGTCGCTATGACGATGCGATTGAAGTTTACGAAAAGGCAATTCAGGCTAATTCTGAGGATTATGAATCTTGGTGTGGTAGAGGGGTTGCATTAACAAGGGTGGAACGCTATGACGATGCAATCGCGTCCTTTAACCAAGCCCTCCGTATCAATTCTGAGTATGCTGATGCTTGGTATGAAAAAGCTCGCTGCTATGCGGTGCAAGGCAATATAGATTCGGCCATTGAAAATTTGAGGCAGTCGGTTAACCTCAATCCCGATAAAAGGCAGATTGCCAAGACTGACCCTTCTTTTGACGGAATTCGGGATAATGAGTGGTTTGAAGATTTGATTGCTAGATAGAAAAAATTGCTGAGAAATTTTTAATACCGGCAACTTTATTAAAAGGCACTGAGGTTAAAATAAAAGTTTTACCTGAGTGTCTTTTATTTTTTGCTGAAAAATCTACAAACATCATTTATAAAATAGGGAAACTCCCATGTAAACTCGAATCTCAAAAGGTATCTGTCTGCTCATTCAAATTCGAGTTTAACTCCTCAAAATGATTGACAAGTGGTGCTAAGTGCGGAGATTTGGTGAGTAGGAGAATGAGGCATTTCTTCCAGTTTGCCCCATTCCCTATTTCTGTCTACTTATAAATACTTCTGCAGGAGCAATTCCAACTTTTCCTTGGCTGCCGGTGAAACCTTATCTAAAGGCGTTAAAATCGCATACTTCAACGCTGAATGAGCATCTGATTGCGGTGGATTTTCAGTTAAACGCCGCACAGTTTCTTGAATCACTTTTTGAGCGTTTAGCGCATTGCGTTGTAGATTTGCGACCACCATATCTACCGTTACACTATCATGATCAGAGTGCCAGCAATCGTAATCTGTTGCCAACGCTAAGGTTGCATAAGCCATTTCCGCTTCACGGGCTAACTTGGCTTCCGGTAAATTCGTCATGCCAATCACTGTCGCACCCCAACTGCGATAAAGATGAGACTCTGCTTTCGTGGAAAATGCCGGCCCTTCCATACAAACGTAAGTACCTCCTCGGTGCAGCGTCACATCTGGCAACTCTAAACTCGCCACTGCATCCGCCAGCACTTTCGCCAGCTGGCCGCAGACAGGATCGCCAAAAGCAATGTGCGCTACAATGCCATCACCGAAAAACGTAGAAATTCGGTTCTTGGTGCGATCAATAAACTGATCTGGCACAACCATATCCAGGGGCTTTACCTCTTCTTTAAGCGATCCAACGGCGGATGCAGAGATTACATACTCAACCCCCAGACTCTTCATTGCGTAAATATTTGCCCGGAATGGCAACTCTGAGGGTAAAAACGTGTGATTCCGACCGTGACGGGCGAGGAAAGCCACTGGGGTTCCTTCTAAGGTTCCCACAATCAAAGCATCGGACGGTGCGCCAAAGGGCGTGTCAACACGCACTTCTTCGACATCTTTGAGCGCATCCATTTTGTAGAGTCCGCTGCCACCAATGATCCCAATCTTTGCTTGAGCCATGATTTTTCCCTGCTGCCTTGTTATTTCGCCAAGCTATTTTACCGGGAAATGAGAAGGACTGGAGCGAGATGACCGGCTTTGTCAATGATAAGTATCACTTTATCGATTAAAAATTGTCACATTCCTGATATGCCGGCAATCACTTAACATCTTTATGAAATCTTTAAACTTATAAATATTGAGTGATGTTCAACCTCTACTTCCCAGAAACACAATGCAAGCTCAAGCCACATTACCTAAAATCTCATTAGACAAAATTGTTGAGCGGATTATGGCATTTCGCCAAATCTCCCGCATTGACCAGCGTCTGCTCATGTCGTCACTGCTCTCAAAAGATTCATTAAGCGAACAAGATCAAAGCAGTATCAACCAGGTATTTGATGCTCTGCAACGGGGATTACTTAAAGTAGTAGATTAAGTTTAAATGCCCATATTCAGTAATCTTTCGGATTCATTTTTCCAAAGAATTCGTTTTGTGATAGATGGTGCATTCCTGCCGGCTGCTTTTTATCTAGGATCTGCGATGTCACCCGCTTATTTATCCAAAAAATGAAGCGCGAACAGCAACATTGTCTGTTCGCGCTTCACTGTATATCCCGCAAAATTACTGACTATTATTAAGGTTTTGAAGTTGGCCAAGGAATTGTACGGTCTTGGCCGAGTTGCTTAGAGACGGCTTCTGCGCCATAGACGTTAAGATGGCTGGGATCAGCAAAATAATCATGTTGAGCCGGCCACCGGCTTGATAAATCGCGGAAAATAAATCCCCTTTCTCCGGCAAAGCGCTGCATAAACTGCTGGAATTCTCGCTCATGCCGCAGCCGCACTGAATCTAAATAATCCTGCGTCAAGGGCAAATTAACTATGACAAGGGGTATCCGTTTCGACTTCACAAAAGCCACAACCGATTGCAGTGCGGCGGCTTGCTGCCCTTGCAAGTTAAAGGAAGCATAATCACCATCGTATTCACCCGGAACTCGACGCACACGCTCATAGTACGTTGCCGGATTAAATCGAGTGGACACCGCATTAAAACCACTGCCGATCCGTTCACTTTCAGGGGATCTGGCCGGTTGCGCTGCCGGCGCTGTACGGGTTCTCTGTTGTGCCGGTGGCCAAGACGGGCCGCTTCCTCGGCTGGGTATGGTTCGTTGCTGGTAGTAGACCTCTGCAAGCGGCTGTTGCTGATTCTCGTCCCAGAGTTGCGCTTGATAGTGAGCGCCTAAAATCGGGCGAATTTTGCTATCAGCAGCGCTGCTTTTAAAAGATTTAAAAGACAATTTTTGTAAGCGACTGCTGCTTTTTCGCCGGATGGTGTGGCCAGGAGACTGCGGCACCTCTTGACGAAAATTGATCGGATCTGGCCGAATGATGCCGCCCCCCGGTGCGCTGCTGGGGCGAGTTGCCGGTATGCTGCTTGGGCGAGTTGGCGGGCTAACACTGGGGCGACTTCCCCCAGATAAACGCTGGTAGCCAGGAGAAGCAAGGATCGCATTGTAAGTGCGATCCACTCGACCACTGTTAAAAGCACGCACCCCATCCGCCCACACAATCATCCGAGGCAACTGCTGTGGGGTTAAAATTTTCCGCAGCAAGACATCCACAACTTGAGCCGTCGCCCCATTAACGCCAAAGTTAAAAACTTTTAGCTTCGCATATCCTTGAGATGCTAAAGCCGTTTGCAAAGCCACCGGATCGACGCCTTGCAGGGCGCGGGAACTGCCCACAATTAAAATATCAGGTGGGCCTGAAGTTGCCACATATTGCTGATATAGCGCCAGTTGCCGGTCGAGAAGTTCGCTATTAAAGGTTGGGTAGGAGGGGGCGACAGCCGTATAGGTGCCAGAGGCGAGGATGAGTGTGTCCCCTTCTGCTTGAAATGTTTGTGAAGATAATGCCGGCTTATCCCGGCCAAAAGCGATCTCTTCAGCAGAGAATAAACCAGGTAAAAGCATTAAACAGAAGGCAAATCTGTTCAAATGGCGCATGGCTAACAATTGGCGGTTCATGGTTGGTGACGCTCAAGTCATGGAAATTAGCAATTAATACCAAGTTGCGCGATAAATGTGCAAAGTTCCGGCAATTGGAACGATAACTGCCTACAGATTCCGCCCCAAGGGTAACGCGCCTATCGGGATGAATGCAACTCGGTCTAACCATTAACAATTAGCAATTTCGTAATAACCAAAAACCACTGTAAGTCATTCCAGAGTCATCTGGTTGTACTAACAGAAAATGCAGTCCTTGAGTTAATTGCTTGCGTTGTTCATACGCCTTGGCTGCGGCTGCAACTTCTTCATCTTCAAATGTCGCCAAAACCCATCGATCTGCAAGCCCAGCTTCTAAAATTAACCCATCTGGATCACCGGCAATGTAATTCATCGCTACAGGGCGGGCATCTTGCAGCCATCTGGCCAATTTCATGGATTGCCGGCCTCCATCAATAATAACCCCAGGCACGGGCACGGTTGAGGCTAATCCCAGATTAATTGGCAAGAAAGATTCTGGCATTTCCAAAATGGGGATCGCTCTGCCGGCAAAGGCATCAACCAGATCGCCGGCATTTAAAGCAGCAAATCGCCACTGTTCACCTAACAGAGTTTCTGGTAAAGGCACTGGCGGCGGACGATCAATCGCGAGCAAATCCACAACTTCGCCGGTGTAATTTTTCTCTTGTGGGTAATCTTTAGCTTTGACTAACAACCAATCTTTCACAAGGTTGCATTGCCGATTTGCTTCCACTCGCACGCCCAAAAGCTTGCCGGCTGTTTCCAGTAAGCTTAAGGATTGAGGGCGAAATACTTGAATGAGTTCGGGTAAATTACCACCGTTAGCCAGCTTTAAATGCTCAGCTAACCAGCTAGCATTGGCTTCCGCTTGGGGACACATCGCACTGTACCTAAAGCTGCCGGTTGCCTCACACACCAGCAATTCCCACAACTTTTGTCCTTGCTCATTTTTAAGGGGACGTTTGTAAAAATCAGCCAGCCAAATACGCATTTTGTTATCCCCAAGCTTATTCAAACCCTATAATAATACCGAGTAAGTGACGGGGATGATAGTCAAGCAGATTTTCGTATAATATCGGCTCTATTTTAATCGTTCCACTCCAATAAAAAAGGCAGGTATAATACCTGCCCTGACTTACCCGAAATTCTAAAAAGAACTACACCGGCAGACTCGCTAAAATCGGTTTAACATCCGCCGCACAACCGGGCGCATAAACCTGAGTGACATAGTCCGCAATCATTCGATCTGTATTGAACAAAGGAGCATTTGTTTTAATCGACTCCTTCATCATGCGAACCCAACCGTGAGGAATTCCATTCGCATCTTGGTCATAGTAAAGCGGAACAATTTCCTCTTCTAATAACCGATACAAAGACTCTGAATCAATGCGATCTTGCAATTCCTGATCGCTGGTATTAGCATCTTCACCAATTGCCCAACCGTTGAGTCCTTTGCCATTGGCATCAGCTTTGTAGCCTTCGCACCACCAGCCATCAAGGACACTGCAATTAATCCCACCATTAAAGCAAACTTTCTCGCCACTGGTGCCAGAAGCTTCCAGAGGACGGCGGGGGTTATTTAGCCACACATCAACACCTTGCACCAATTTTTGGCCGGTGTAGATGTTGTAGTCTTCAATAAATGCCACCCGCGTGAGAATGGATGGGTGCTTACACCACTCCATCAACCGCTGAATGATCCGCTTGCCTTCTTCGTCGCGGGGATGTGCTTTGCCGGCAAACACGATTTGCACTGGACGATTGGCATTGCCAAAAATCCTTAAAGCCCGTTCTGCATCGCGCAGCAGCAAGTGACCCCGCTTATAAGGACTGAAGCGCCGCGCAAACCCAATGGTTAGCACGTTTGCATCTAACAGCTCATCAGCTGCTTGGATGCGGTGGTGGTCTTCGTTGCGATTTTGTCGTGCAACCTTGACTTTTGATCGTGTATATGCAACTAGACGCTCTTTAAGGATTTTGTGACGTTCCCACAGTTCCTCATCGGGAATCGCGTCTACCTTTGCCCACATTTGCGGGTCAAGGAGTTGGCTTGACCAATCTGCGCCCATATATTCAGCGTAGAGGTCACACAGCAGGGGTGCTGTCCAAGTTGGGGCGTGGACGCCATTGGTGATGTAACCGATGGGGACTTTGTTCTCAGGCCGTTCTGGGTAAAGAATATTCCACATCTTGCGGGACACTACACCGTGCAGTTCACTGACGCCGTTGGCAGTGCGGCATAGGCGCAGGGCTAAGACGGTCATGCCGAAGGGTTCCCAAGGATCGCCAAGACGACGCGCCCCCAAGGCCAAAAACTGTTCGCGTGATAATTTTAAGGTGGGCCAGTATTGGGCGAAGTAGGAGTCCATCAAGTCAGATGAGAAGACATCGTGACCGGCAGGAACGGGGGTGTGGGTGGTAAACACGCAGCGATCCCGCACTGAGGCTTCGATATCGTAGAAGGATTTGCCGGTTTTCTCCATTGTGAACCGGGCAATTTCCAGGGTGCAAAAAGCGGCGTGTCCTTCGTTGAGATGGTAAACAGCCGGCTCTATGTTCAATGCTTCTAATGCCTTGACACCGCCGATCCCCAGCACGACTTCTTGGGCGATCCGGGTTTCTTGGTTACCGCCATAAAGGTGGCCGGTGAGCCAACGGTCGATAGGATCGTTATCTTGCCGGTCTGTATCTAGCAGGTAGAGAGAGACACGCCCCACCTGAGTCCGCCAGATTTGGACTTTGACAGAACGCTGGCGAATATCAAGTTCTACGGTGATGGGTTGGCCCTGGTCGTTTGTCATCAACTCTAAGGGCATTTCCTCAAAGCGGTTGTCAAGGTAGTAATCTTCTTGCCAACCGCCGTCATTGAGTCGCTGGTGGAAGTAACCTTGCCGGTAGAGTAAGCCAACACCAACCAGGGGTACGCCCAGATCCGAGGCAGATTTGAGGTGATCGCCGGCTAATATTCCCAAGCCGCCCGAATAAATCGGCAGGGATTCATGAATGCCGAATTCCGCACAGAGATAGGCAACGGGGTGTTCGCGAGAAATTTGGGGTGCAACGCGACTCGCCCAGGTATTGCGTTCTGACATATAGCGGTCAAACTGCTCGACAAGCGCTTTGACTTGCTTGATGTAGAACGGATCTTCGGTCAGTTCGGTTAGGCGTTCGCTAGAAGCTGTCTGAAGAATGGCTACTGGGTTATGGTTACAGCGTTCCCACTCATCAGCACTGATGCGCTGAAATAGGGAAACTCGGTCAGTTGTCCAACTCCACCAATAGTTATAAGCCAGATCTGCTAATCGCTTGAGAGGAAGGGGTAACTTCTGGGCTAACTTTTGGGCTGGAGTCATAGAACGGTCATTTGTCATAAAGTAGGTCACTCTCAATACTCTCCCAGTTCTCTGATGCCGGTGATGACACACGCACTCACGCCCCCAATAACTCTTCAGCGTTCCGTGCGGTTAGGGGCCTTCTCTGTGCGTTGTCATTCAACCTTTATCTCAGGAAACCGTATTCTAGCTTGACAGGATTTTCGAGAGAGGGTGTACTTCTTTACACTCTTTCCACTTTTGTTAACTTCTCAGTTCTCAGTGAGAGTGGAAGTGCCGAGCGCTCAGGCCGGCTGTTTCGGGTTTAGGGTGAAAAATGTTGGCACAGGTTACAGATGAACGTGCAATGGGTTAGGGCATGTCATCAATTAAATGTCAATTTAGGTGACAATCGATAGCCCCAGTGAGTTGAGCCAATCAACAGGAGTGTCCCCATGACGCGCCGCTACGCTTTGCGGGATGACCAGTGGGAACGCATTAAAGACTTACTCCCAGGACGAAAATAGACGGTTGGAGTAACAGCTAAAGACAATCGATAGACATGAACCTGCTATCTAAAACGTTGTCGGCACCCCATTTTTAATGCCTTCACGTCGAGGGCTGGCCAATCGTTCTCAGTTGCTCGGTAAGCGAGTTTAGCCCATCCCGCACTCAGTCTAATACTATTACCTTTTACCAAGCGTCCTCATCCTTATGGGTGAACTTATCGAAGGATTGTCAAATCCTCCAAAGGGTGAACTCGTTAGGCGATGGTGATCAAGGAAGTTGCTTTCTAATCTAGGAAGTGTAGAGATTCAACTCACTCCTTCTCAGTAAACTTAACGACACTAATCAGGGGTAATCAACTTGGCTACAATTATTGGGACATCTGAACACGACAATCTTAGTGGAACTGCTGGTAAAGACAGCATTATCGGGTTAGCCGGCAACGACAACATTGATGGAGGTATTGGTAGTGACACAATGGACGGCGGTGTTGGTGATGACGTTTATTATGTAGACCGCACCTGTGATGTAGTTATTGAAGGTGTTGGTACTAGCTTCGATACCGTCTACTCTAATGCCAGCTACAGTTTAAGTGCCAACGTGGAAAACCTTTACCTTCAAGGCAATGCTTATTACGGCTACGGTAACGAACTTGATAACCGTATTGTAGGCAATGCCGATAATAACTACCTCTGGGGTGGTGCTGGTGACGACTTCATCAATGGTCTTACCGGCAACGATACGATGGTAGGCGGCATAGGTAACGATGCTTACCTTGTAGATAGCACCAGTGATGTGGTTACTGAAGAGGTGGCTGCCGGCGAAGACGTTGTCTATGCCTATGCCAACTATAGTTTAAGTGCCAATGTGGAAAGGCTCTACGTCCAAGACGGTGTTGATTACGGCGCTGGCAATGAACTTGATAACTTTATCGAAGCCAATATCGGCAATAACTACCTCTGGGGCGGGGCAGGAAATGACACCATCTCTGGCCGTGCCGACAGCGATGTATTGACTGGAGGTGCCGGGGCAGATTACTTTAAATTCCACTCTGCCAATGAGGGTAATGATACGATTACCGACTTTAGCAGGGCAGAAGGAGATAAAATTGCGCTTTCAGCCTACGGTTTTGGTAACTTAATTTTCCCAACAGGAGAGACACCTGAATCTCTGCTTTCTTCTCAGTTTGCCACTGATGCTGGAGCGACTGATTCCAATCATCGTGTCATCTACAACTCATCAACCGGCGCACTCTTCTTTGATTCAGATGGTATAGGAGCAAACGCACAGGTACAAATTGCCAGCCTCTCAACAGGCTTAGCTCTAACTAACAGCGACTTCCAAGTTTTTGCATAGAATCGTTAACCTGTTGCTCAAAAAGCAAAGCAATTAAGCTTCCTCTCCAGCACTCAAAAGTAATTTTTAGTCGTAGCGTAGCTTTTTACGTGCATAGCTTTGAAGGGCAAAAAGCGATTTTTTAAACTAACGTCAGTTCGGGATAAGGAGGAGTGGAACAGATACAGTTGAAAGTGCCTAATTCTCAACGCATTTGACCACCCCACGCCCCGTTTAGAAGCCTTGTTTTTCCATGTCGATGACTTCTGTCAATGGTTTGAACCCCAGTGGAGGCAGAAATTGCCGGGGGACGGTGTGCAACAGCGCCAACGGTCTGGCAGCTTCTATCTGAGCGAAATTATGACGATTTTGGTTGCGTTCCATCAGTCGCCATACCGTAATTTCAAGTGTTTCTACACCCAACGGGTCTGCGGAGATTGGCGCGATGCCTTTCCAGGCTTAGTCAGCTACAACCGCTTTGTGGAGTGGATACCGTCAACACTCATCCCCTTGTGTGCCTACTTACGCCATTGCTTTGGGGCCTGCACAGGCATCAGTTTTATCGACTCGACCAGTCTCAAAGTATGTCACAATCGCCGCATTAATAGCCACAAAGTCTTCAAGCCCCTGGCAACTCGTGGAAAGACCTCGGGCGACTGGTTCTTTGGCTTTAAGCTACATCTGGTTGTCAATGAGCAGGGGGAATTGCACGGGCGTCGTCCTCACCCCTGGCAACACGGACGACCGTAGGCCAGTCCCTAAACTCCTCCAACACCTCTTCGGTAAGGTGTTTGGTGACCGGGGGTACTTGTCACAGAAATTGGCACAGCAGTTATGGCAGCAATCCGCGATTCAACTGGTCCCCAAGCTCAAACGGAACATGAAGAATCGCCTGATATTGCTCAGCGATAAGCTGCTCCTGCGGCGACGCGCAATTATTGAGTCTATTACCCTTCCAACTGAAGAACATTTCTGGGATAGAACATTCCCGCCACCGCTCCCCAGTCAATGGCTTTGTCAATGTAACCTGTGGGCTGATTGCCTATATGTCACCAGCCCAAGAAGCCGTCTCTGTTGAGCGACGAGGCTTTGCCTGCTGCCGCTTAAACCGAACTCACGTTAAACTATCATTACAGCGATTTTGGGGTGCCGATGAACACCCCATTTTTAATGCCTTCACGTCGAGGGCTGGCCGCTCGTTTTCAGCTTCTTGGTTAACTCGTGCAGCCCATCCCTGACGATGTCCACCTGTGCCGGCGTAGCAACCCTCTCAGCTAGCAACGTCCGGCTCAACATATTCTTTAACTGGTATTACTTATTGCTCTTACAGTTACTGCTTCGGAGCCGGCATCACACAAATTGGTATTTCGATTCAGTCTAATACTATTGCATTTTACCAAGCGCCCTCATCCTTATGGGTGAACTCATCGAAGGATTGTCAGCCCCTCCAAAGGGATGAACTTCTTGGGCGATGGTGATCAGGGGTGTTGTTTTCTAATCTAGGAAGTGTAGATATTCAACTCACTCACACCTTCTCAGTTAACTTAACGACACTAATCAGGGGTAATTAACATGGCTACAATCATCGGGACATCTGGACACGACAATCTTCATGGAACCGCTGGTAATGACAGCATCATGGGGTTAGCCGGCAATGACACCATCAGGGGAGGTATGGGTGTTGATACAATGGACGGCGGCATTGGTAATGACGTTTATTATGCAGACAGCACCCATGATGTAGTTATTGAAGGTGTTGGTGCTGGCATCGATACAGTCTTCGCCTCTAGCAGCTACGCCTTAGACGTAAATGAAGTGGAAAACCTTTATCTGCGAGGCAACGCTATTTACGGTTATGGCAACGAACTCAACAACCATATTGTGGGTAATGCCGGCGATAATACGCTCTCAGGCGATGCCGGCAACGACAGCATCTATGGATTAGCCGGCAATGACACCATCTATGGTGGTATGGGTATTGACCTATTGGTCGGCGGTGTTGGTAATGACGTTTATTATCTAGACGGTGATGTAATTAGTGAAGAAGCTGGTGCTGGCATCGATACAGTCTTCGCTTATACTGGCGAAATATTAAGGCCCAATGTGGAAAATCTTTACCTGCAAGGCAGCGCTATTTACGGCTTAGGCAACGAACTCAACAACTATATTGTGGGTAATGCCAATGATAATTGGCTCTCAGGCGGTACCGGCATAGATACAGTGATAGGCGGCTTAGGCAACGACTCTATTACTATTTCAGGTATCGGCAGCGATGTATTGACTGGAGGTGCCGGTGCAGATTACTTTAGATTCCACTCTGCCAGTGCGGGTAGTGTTACGATTACCGACTTTAGCAAGGCAGAAGGAGATAAAATTGAGCTTTTAGCCTTTGAATTTTACGGCTTAAATTTCCCAGTAATAGAAAACACATCTGAAGCTCTGCTTTGTTCTCAGTTTGTCACTGGCGCTGGAGCAACTAATTCCGATCACCGTATCATTTATAACTCATCATCGGGCGCACTATTCTATGATTTCGATGGTACAGGAGCAACTGCACAGGTACAAATTGCCAGCCTCTCAACAGGCTTAGCTCTAACTAGCAGTGACTTCCAAGTTGTTTAGCAGCGACTTCAAGTTATTGCATAGAATCGTTAACCTGTTGCTCAAAAAGCAAAGTAATTAAGCTTCTTCTCCAGCACTCAAAAGCAATTTTTTAGTCGTAGCGTAGCTTTTTACGTGCATAGCTTTGAAGGGCAAAAAGCGATTTTAAACTACCATTGCAGCGATTTTGGGGTGTTCACCGGCACCCCATTTTTAATGCCTTCACACGGATGGCAGGCCGCTCGTTCTTAGCCGCTCGGTTAGTTCGTTTAGCCCGTCCCTAACAATGTCTACCTGCGCCGGCGTAGCAACCCCCTCAGCTAGCAACACTTGCAAAGCTTCCAAGACTTCCAACTTCTTGCCTAGAATCCGATCAGCTACCCAGTGCGGCATCGGGTGCTGCACCTTCGAGACTTTCTCAACAATCCGTAACACTGTACCGTTTGGGGCCTTGTGAATCTCGCGGGATGTTGTGGTAATCGTTACCCCGTTGACCAGGTAATCGCGTAAATTCTCCATCGCCTTGAGCCTGAGAACTTCGGGGCAGGTATCCCGAAACGCACGACGGCACGGGAAATTGATGATTGGTTTTTCCCCAATCAGTAATCGCTGGTGCCTAACCTACCCTAATATTTTTGTACTGCGGTGGGTTAAGGCACAGGAAGTTGGTAATTAGTCTTTTCTCACTCAGTGATCGCCGATGCCTAACTCACCTTATTGCTGCAAACTAAGCACTGAAAGATTAACCCCGTAACTTGCGAATGAGTTCTCTGATCACATCAGTTTTCGTTCTGCCTTTGCTGGTGCAGTAAGATTCTAAACGCTCCAGCTCGGTAGAAGGAAGCCGAATGGTTAGCACTTTATCGGAGGGCGGTTTTGTTCTTGGCATGGCTGTTACAAGCTAATAAGACTGTAGTGATTAGGTGTTGAAAATATTGAAATACTTGTACTAATCTTGTGCTAATTCTAATTATAGCTTAGAGATTTTAAATTCGCGGTTGAATTAACCGGAATTTATGCTAAATGCTGCGCTCGCTCGATGAAAAAATTAGTAAGCAATGGCTTTAAAGTCGCTCCCAGAAGGGATGGGAGTGGAATCTAAAGACAGTTTGTTACTAAAAATTATGTTAGCAATTTAATCGGGAAACATGAAGATTTAACCAACCAGCACAACTCTGGCGGTCTCTACTATAAGCGACTTCAAAGTAAATACCGGCAACCCCAAATATACCTTGCTAATCTAAATTCGAGTGAGACTACCGGCCCATATTTCGCTTCATCCGATCAATCTCATCATCTGTTTCCCAACGTCTAAAGGCTTCCTCTAAGGAATCAGCGCCGCCGGACATTGTGCGAGTTTGACTTTGATTCCAACCGGCAGTTTGCCAGCTTTGTTCGGTTTTTTGCGTGTTGGTACGCGTTGCTGCTGCTGCGGCTGCTGCCTCGGTTGCTTTCGCCCGCACTTCCTGCCGGCGCTGTTGGATCTGCTTGTACAATTCCTTAGATTTCTCAATGCGTTCCTTAACGCCCTGCATTTGACCCCAGAATTGATTTCCTTGCCGCAACAGCGCCGCCTCTCTTTCTTGCGCTGCCTGAGCCAAATCGACCCGGTTCGATGCTTTCGCTTTTTCGATGCGGCTGTGCCAACGCTGGATATCTTGAGCGGTGGAGAGAATTTGATCTTGCAGCCCCTTTTCTTTGCGCTGCAAATCAACGATCAGCCGCAGGGTATCTTCTTCTTGCTCCCGCAACTGTTCTTCCAGCGCCTGCAACTCTAGATGGGGATTATTGCGTAAAAACTCTTCCAGTCTAGTTTCTAAAAACCGGCTGAGGTCTTCAAATAGGCCCATCGTTGGAACTCCCAAGATCAAGTGTGCCCTTTCATGCTATCTAAATTAGCCGGCAGGGCGATTTTAGATTTTAGATTTTAGAGGAATTCTAAAATCCAAAACCCAAAATCCAAACGATTTAGAACTTTTGCCCGACATAAATCGAGCGGACTTCACCGTTACGGCGAATCACGGCTTCCTGGTTCGCCACTTCTACCAGTGCCCAACCGCTAGAGCCGATACTCTCCCCGATGTTCACCCGGCGAGCGACGCCGCTGATTTCAAACAGGGCGGCTGAGCGTTCTCCGAGTTCGAGAATGCCAACCAAGGTATGAATAGCTGCCGGGTCAAGGCTGGGCAGAGTCGTTGCGTTAACGCTGGGTTCAGCACTTGGCTCAAGCGGCGGTGGTGGAATTTCGCCAGCCGGCACAGGTATTTCTGCTGGAATTGTCGGAACTGCCGGTTGAGGTTGAATTTCAGGAAATGCCGTTACGGCTGCGGATGGGACAACCGTTGGGGATGGGGCGGCTGTTGGGGATGGGGCAGTCGTTGGCGATGCCGTTGCCGCCGGGGATGGTTTAGCTGTTGGGGAGGCTGCAGCCGCCGTTGGGGATGGCTTAGCCGTTGGAGGCTTGGCTGCTGCCGGCTTAGGAGCCGATGGCGTTGCTTTAGCGACCGGCGGCTTAGGGGCTGGTGGTTTGTTCCGTGCGTTGTTTAGTGTCGGTATGGCCACTTTTTCTAGGGCAGTGGCGAGGCGGTTGAGCGCTTGGGCTAAACTGGTCGCATCTGACAGATTCAGTGACAGTGGCAATGCCGGCAGGTTAATGGTTGTAGATTGCTGGGTGGGTTGCTGTTGCTGTTGCTGTTGTGCCGCCGGTGCGGTGATTGTTGGTCTGCCGGCTACAGTTTTACCCACTTCTCCTCTGCTTTGAGCGATTTTATCGAGCGAAGCCATTACATAGTTCGCAAACTTGGCATCTGAGGCAGAGATCGTTGGAGATGGAGCGATCGGCGAGGGTGCCGGTGCCGGTGCTTTTGCAGACATCCGTTGCCACTGTGCACGACTTGCCAGCCACAAGCCCAGCATAATGACTAGGGAGCCACACGCTGCCCCTAGTAGCCATTTGTCAAACCACTGGTTAGAGTCTTGCTGTTTGTTGCCCGTTGTAACGACTTTCGCCTCAACGGTTTCCTGAGCCTCAGCCCGCTTCTGGAGTTCGGCGGGTGAGGTCATCGGCGGCATGACGATTGCCGGCACTGTAATTGGTTTTAAAGATACATATTCCGAGCGGGCCGACTCTGTGGGCAAGTGATTACCACCCACCAGAATTCGGTCAACGTCCTCGAATAAATCGTCCATTAAGCGATCTGCATAAGACTCAACCGCCACTGTTCCAGGGCCGGTTGGTTCTTGCAACTCTTCTGAGGCTATCGTTTTTGTTCTGACATTTTGAGACATAGGTTTTTCGCGTTTACGGCTCCTCAACGCCCCCGACCCACACGCTACGAATCCACGAGTTTACAGGGCACTCCTAAAAATTTAGCAGGAGAATTTCATCAACAGGTGGATTTTAGTCAGTTGATAAAAAAATTATAGGTTAAGAGGAGGGGCGCTAAGCTTGCCGTTCTGACTGTTTGCCTAGCGCCCTTGCTAGTTAGAAATGCCTGAAAATGAGTCGTAGCCTCAGATTTTGGCAAGTTTTCCCTGTGCAGATTCGTCAAAGATTCTACACTTTTCCCACACCGACTGCGGCCAATTGACGCGAACGCAGTTCCAAATACACCAGCAGCGCGTTGACATCGGCAGGATTTACACCGCCTATACGACAAGCTTGCCCAATAGTCAAGGGTTTGACCTTAGCAAGTTTCTCCCGCGATTCCTTGGAGAGGGTGTCAATGTTGGCGTAGTCTAAATCTGCCGGCAATTTCCGATGTTCTTGACGCGATATTTGGTCAATTTGGTGCTGCTGGCGCTGGATATAGCCAGAGTATTTGATATCAATTTCTGCGCCTTCTTGTTCAGCGGTATTTAAGTCTGGGTTTGCCAGTCCATAACGATCCAGATCAACGTAATGGATGTTAGGCCGGCGCAACAAGTCAGCGAGGGTGATTGAGCCTTTGATCAGTTGCTGCGTATCTGATGCGATCGCTTTGCCAATTTCATCATGCTCTTTAATCCGCGTGGTTTCCAGCCGGCGCTTTTCATCTGCAATATTTTGCTGTTTGCGGGTGAATAATGCATACCGGCGATCATCAATTAAACCGATTTCTCGTCCAAGCGGTGTGAGACGCTGATCAGCATTATCTGAACGCAACAACAGCCGGTATTCAGATCGAGACGTGAGCATTCGGTAAGGTTCGCGCAAGTCTTTGGTACAGAGATCGTCAACTAAGGTGCCGATGTAACTTTGCTCACGCGGGAAAATAATCATTTCTTGGTTTTTCACCAATCGCGCCGCATTGATCCCTGCGACGATTCCCTGCGCGGCAGCTTCTTCATAGCCGGTTGTGCCGTTAACTTGGCCGGCACAAAATAACCCTTCGATTTTCTTGGTCATCAGGGTTGGGTAACACTGAGTTGCCGGCAGATAATCGTATTCAACGGCATAAGCAGGACGTAGCATCACGCACTTTTCCATACCAGGAAGCGAGCGCAGCAATTGCACTTGCAGCTGTTCTGGCAAGCCGGTGGAAAATCCCTGAATATACAATTCTGGAATATCGCGACCTTCGGGTTCAATAAAGATTTGGTGGCTTTCCTTATCGGCAAAGCGCACAATTTTATCTTCAATGCTAGGGCAATAACGCGGCCCTTTTGCATCTACCCAACCGCCATAAACAGGCGATAAATGCAAATTTTCCCGAATCAGCCGGTGCGTTTCTGTGGTTGTGCGGGTGAGGTAACAATTCATCTGTTCCCGTTCCACCCAAGCTTCCGGATCGAAGCTGAACCAGGAAACTTTTTCATCACCCGGTTGCGCTTCCATGACGCTGTAATCTACGGAACGCTTATCAACGCGTGCGGGGGTTCCTGTCTTTAACCGGCCTGTCTCAAAGCCCAGCCGATTAAGGGTTTCGGTTAATCCTGTCGCTGCAAATTCTCCGGCGCGTCCTGCCGGCATCGATTTATTCCCTACCCAGATAATGCCACCGAGGAAGGTGCCGGTTGTTAGGACAACTGCTTTACATTGAAAGGCGACGCCAAAGTAAGTTTCAACGCCAATAATTTCATCATTTGCGCCTAATACCAAGTCAGTTGCCATGCCTTCGCGAATGGTCAAGTTTTCTTGGTTTTCGACAATATTTTTCATCACGGCAGCGTATTCGCGCTTATCGGTTTGGGCGCGTAATGCCCAAACTGCCGGCCCTCTTGAGGCGTTGAGGATGCGCTTTTGCAGGTAAGTGCGGTCGGCGATTTTGCCGATTTCACCACCCAGTGCGTCTACTTCGTGGGTAAGTTGAGATTTTGCCGGCCCTCCCACTGCGGGGTTGCAGGGTTGCCAAGCAATTTTATCTAAATTAAGGGTCAGCAGTAGGGTGCGACAGCCCAGACGTGCGCTAGCGAGTGCCGCTTCACATCCTGAGTGGCCGGCACCGACTACCACAACATCAAAGGCATCTTGGAATTCTACAGGTGTGTGTGCGGTCATAGTAAGCGTTTGAGCTGCAAAGACTCATATTAAATAGTTTAACGGCTAAACTGGGAGCGGCGGTATTATGTTTTCCTGGTGCCGATTTAAAATATCCAAATTTACTCTATATTAGACGCGATTAGCACTTAGGCTAACACCTCAACAAGCCGTTAAATTTTATGTTTCGGTAAGCTTTCTGCTGTTGCAAGCCTGATATGGATTCACCCACTCGTATTTTTGAGTAAGCTAGCAGAAGATGGTATGGATAAATTTTGGTTAACTGAGGAAGAATTGAGAGAGGATGTCGCCCATACCTAATGCCATTCAAGAGTGATTCATGGATATATAGCAGATGCTCAATTTGAGCTTAATTCTTTAACTGATAAAATACCGAGAAAAATGAAAATCAAATCTTTAATAAAATCTATTTTAAAAAAAGTTGTTTCACCTGTCAAAGTCAATCAGAATTTAACGAATCTTGTATGCAATACAGACTTGGCCTTAGCACGTCTTGCAAATTTGGGTTTTAAACCTAACCTTATTTTTGATGTTGGGGCTTATCAAGGGGATTTTACTAAATTTTGTGTGGAATTATGGCCTGAAACAAAAGCAGCTTGTTTTGAAGTCATCCCTCACAAAGTTAGTGAGCTAAAAGATTTAGCATCTTCTAATGCGTCGATTCAAGTATTTCCAACATTATTGGGTGCAAATTGTCATGATGAATTTCCATTTTATCAACTAGAACGTCATGCTGAAACCGCTTCTAGTGTTCTGAATACACAAACTGCCTTCAAGTTACCTCCTCAATATTATCCCATGTCTACAGTAGATGACATTGTCAAGAATCACTTTGCTGGACACGGCCCAGATTTGCTAAAAATTGATGTGCAGGGTTATGAACTTGAGGTTCTTAAAGGTACAGAAAACACGTTAAATCAAATTCAAGTAATTTTGGCAGAGATTAATCTATTAGATATCTATAAAGATGCTCCTTTGTTGGCTGAACTGATTGCGTGGCTAGATGCACGAAACTGGGTAACGTATGATATCTGTAGTTTTTGGCGTCGTCCACTCGATCAAGCTTTGTGGCAATCGGATTTTATCTTTGTGCAGCGTGACAGCTTCCTACGGGCTAATAAAGGCTATTCTAAAAAAAGTTAAATTGCAAGCTAAGCTTATCTGCCTTAAAATTAAATATCTCCCTAGAAGATAAAATCTAGGAAGCGTCAGTTCGGTTTAAGCGGCAGCAGGCAAAGCCTCGTCGCTCAACAGAGACGGCTTCTTTGGCTAGTGACAATAGGCAATCAGCCCACAGATGACATTGACAAAACCTTTGACTGGGGAGCGGTGGCGGGAACGTTCTATCCCAGAAATGTTCTTCAGTTGGTCAATAATAGAGTCAATAATTGCGCCTCAACGCAGGATCTGCTGATCGCTGAGGGACATCAGGGGATTGTTCATGTTCCGAAGGCTTCTAAACGGGCTATCGGGTGGTCAGATGTGTTGAGAACTAGGCGCTTTCAAATGTATCTATTCCACTCCTCCTTATCCCGAACTGACGTTAGCTAGCCATTCAGAGTCAATTCGATTGGAGTGGCTAGACAAAACGCGGAAGGCGGCACAGCTTTTTAGTGGATTGTTTGAGAATTAATTCAAGTAATTGATCGCAGCGTGTCGTGTTCCCTAAACCAGATACTGAAGATGACGCAAGTTGAGTGATCACGCAGTTGACTCTGTGCAACCCTTAAGTTACATTAAATAACGGTTGCCCGATATAAAATATAGATGCCGAAGATTGTTGACCATGAGCAATATCGCAAAGAGTTGCTCCACAAGTGCTTTGACCTGTTTGCACAGAAAGGATACGCTTCCATCACAACTCGACAGGTTGCTAAAGAATTGGGCGTATCAACCGGAACACTCTACTACTACTTCCCACGCAAGGAGGATATGTTTGAGCAACTGGTTGAAGAAATGAGTCAAGAGTATCTTCAAATCTTCGCCAGCGAATTAAAAGACGGGCAAACGCGATCAGAGCGCTTTGAGGCACTTGCCAACTTCGCAGTCAAGTATGAAGACCGTTTGATTAAAGAAATCTGTATGATGGTTGATTTTTGTCAACAGCAGGGTATTGAGGCAGTTCGCAATAATGCTGTCCTTGCACGAATCAGACACCGAAACAAGCAAGCTTTTGCCGACTTGTTTAGAATTCCAGACCCAGCCCTTGCAGACTTTGTGATGATTCAACTTATGGGCTTGATGCTGGCCCGTATGGAAGACAATCACATCCCAATCTTTGAGCAAGTCACGCTACTTGGAAAAATATTGACTACTTACCTAGGAAGATGAAGAACTCTATGATCCTGCAACGGCTAAAGCCTCTTAATCGGTGGATGATCGCACTTATTGTTTCGGGAATTGCCATCACAGGTGGCTCACTCTACTACAGCATTTCTGAGTTTGGACAGAAGCCGGTCGAACCTGTGGCACCTGCACCCACTATTGAGCCAATCACAGCGTTGGGGCGACTAGAACCCGCATCAGAAGTAGTGCGAGTGGCTGCCCCAGCGACGCTAAATAATGATCGCGTTGCTCAACTGCTAGTTAAGCGAGGTGATCGCGTTCAGGTAAGTCAGGAAATTGCGATTCTTGATAGTCGCGAAAGGCTGCAAACAGCTTTACTTGAGGCGCAGGAGCGAGTTAGCACAGCTCAAGCAAAACTAGCTCAAGTCAAAGCAGGAGCAAAATCTGGGGAAATTGCAGCTCAGCAAGCCGAAATTACTCGTCTTGAAGAAGAGTTGCAGGGCGAAATAGCGACTCAAACGGCTGTTATTGCTCGTCGGCAATCCGAGGTTAACGGCGCACAAGCCGACTATAACCGCTACCTAATGTTGTATCAGGAAGGAGCGATCGCAGCTTCCAACCTCGACCAAAGGCGGCTTACATTGGAAACTGCTCAAGCACAACTCAACGAAGTCAAATCTAATCGGAACCGCACGGCTGACACATTGCGTGCCCAAATCAATGGAGCCAGAGCCACGCTAAACCAGATTGCCGAAGTTCGCCCTGAAGATGTCCGGGTGGCGCAAACGGAGATAAACCAGGCACTTGCAGCAGTTAAACGGGCTGAGGCTGAGTTGAAGGAGGCAACCATTCGCGCACCGATCGCAGGGCAAGTTCTGGAAGTTTACACCCAATCCGGTGAGGCGATCGCTGACGAAGGCATTGTTGACCTGGGAAAGACTGACCCAATGGAAGTGGTTGCAGAAATTTACCAGAGCGACATTGCCAAGATTCGCAGTGGTCAATCAGCGATCATTACTGGTGAAGGGATTTCTGGAGAACTGCGGGGAACCGTTCGTCAACTTGGGTTGCAAGTCAGCCAGCAAAAAGTCTTCAGCAATCAGCCTGGACAGAACCTTGATCGCCGCGTCGTAGAAGTCAGAATTCGCCTCAATTCAAAGGATAGTCAACAAGTGGCAAGCCTAACTAACTTGCAGGTACAGGTAGCCATTCAACCGGAAATGAGTTTGAACTAAAACATAACGGTCGCCCGATATCTAAAATTTTTGCTTACGTGTCATCAGAAAAACCTACACCAGGAAATTACTACTATGCTTCAAGGCACCTATCTGATTCTTTGCATTCTGGGAATTGCTTTACCCTACTCCCAATTCATCCCATTTATGCTGGAAAACGGACTTGATTTGGAACGTTTCTTTGAGCAGCTTTTTATCAATCGAATTTCTGCGTTCTTTGGTATGGATGTCGTAGTCTCATCTCTTGTTCTGTGGATATTTGTGTGGTCTGAAGGTTCACGGCTCAAGATGAAAAACTTGTGGGTTTACATTGCAAGTAATTTATTTTTTGGTGTTTCGTTAGCGCTACCTCTATTTCTACTGCTGCGGCAACGCAAGCTCGAAGAAACCACTTACTTAGATCAAATAGTTCAGTCTTAAACACGCTCCTGCTTTAACCAATTTCTCAGTTATTGTCTGTTCTCCAACTTTATACTTTCTTGGCTCAAATACTCAACTTATGTTGCGTAAACTACTTCGCAAAACACCTCTGGCATGGTTACAGGTAAAGCGAGAAAAAACTCGCCTCTTTGTTGCCTTAGCTGGAATTGGCTTCGCCGATATCCTGATGTTTTTCCAGCTTGGACTGATGGAGTCTGCCTATGTTTCTGCTACGGGGATGCACTATAGGCTACAGGGCAACCTGTTCTTGCTAAATTCTCTATCTGATAACGTGCAGACCATCAAACCCTTCTCGCGCTCTAGGCTATTTCAAGCAGCAGGCACAGATGGAGTCGCTGCCATCAACTCTCTCTATCTAGGAATCGGAAGATGGCGTAATCCTGCTAATCGAACCTTCTGGCAGGTACAAATCTATGGTTTCAACCCCAGTAACCCAGCAATGGATGTGCCAGATGCTGCACCTGAATTGAATAAACTCAAGATGTTGAATTATGTACTTTATGACCAGGCAGCGCGACCCGATCTGGGTAATGTTGCTAGTCAACTTCAGCAATCTAAACCGCTTCCAGCTCAACTGAATGACTTACAAATTCAAGTCACTGGTGTCTTCACAATGGGAGCTTCTTTCTCAGCTGATGGCAATTTGATTGTTAGTGACTCTACTTTCTTGCGTCTGTTTCCAGAACGCCGAGCAGATGATATCGATGTCGGTCTAATTACGCTGAAGCCGGGTGCAGATATCAAGCAAGTGCAAGTAAATATAAAAGCCAAATTGCCGGATGATGTGCTGGTCCTGACCAAAGAGGAATTTATCCAACGGGAGAGAAACTATTGGAGTCAAGTTAGTCCCATCGGCGTTATCTTTGGCTTTGGAACTATCGTAGGCTTTTTGGTGGGGACGGTAATTGTTTATCAGATTCTTTACTCTGATGTTTCAGATCACCTGCCCGAATACGCCACGCTTAAAGCAATGGGCTACGGTGATCGCTTCCTAGTAGGAATTTTGCTTCAAGAAGCTTTGATTCTAGCAATCCTGGGTTTTATTCCGGGATTTGCGATTTCACTTGGGCTTTACGGACTAATAGCACAAGCGACGCTACTTCCCGTCAAAATGACGCTTGAGCGTCTGGTACTCGTGTTGTCTTTGACGCTTGTGATGTGTATTGCGTCGGGAGCGCTCGCAATGAGGAAATTACAGTCTGCTGACCCAGCTGATATTTTCTAACTTCACACGATCAATAACCTTAACCCTTCATACAAAACCCTGATGTAATGGTGAATACGTTTATAGCTCCTCTTGTCGCGCTCGCCGCACTTGATAGCCTCAATCCAACGGCAACGGCAATTCAGGTTTACCTGCTCAGTACTCCAAAACCTATTGTACGGTCCGTGTTATTTATCCTTGGTGTCTTTTTGGCATATTGGACGGCTGGGTTGCTCATCGTTCTTGGTTTTGGCAAGGTAATTACAACCTTGATGAGCAGTGCAGGTTCATTTTTGTCAAACCCAATTATCTATGTCCTCCAATTCATCATTGGCGCTGTGATGCTTGCGGTTGGCTGGACACTAAACACAGCTAACGAGCAGAAAGCTGTAAAACATCCGAAAAATCTCAAACCGACTTATACGTTTTTACTCGGGCTTGGCGTAACGATCTGGGAATTTCCAACTGCGCTTCCCTATCTAGCTGCGCTCGAACGAGTGATTCAAGCAAGACTAGATCTACTCTCGATCATGAGTGTTCTGGGTCTCTACAACGTGGTTTTTGTTTTCCCTTTGGTTATTTTGCTGGGGATTTACATCGTATTTCAAGAGTCAGCTACAGGTCAACTGAATGGTATCAACCGCTCAATTAACAAGTTCGCACCTAAAATTTTGCGCGTCGTTTTAATTTGCCTTGGTGCAGTCCTCATCTTTGATTGCATTGCCTACTTGTTTTGTCATCCTTTTTTGCCTTCGTAGTTCAAACGATTACCTTAATTCTAACTAAGTCACTATGCCTACTTTAAACTCCTTAAATTTTACTCAGTTTTCAAGCACTAAACCTGTTATTTCTATCCATCAACTCAATCACTATTTTGGTGAGGGAGAATTACGAAAACAAGCACTATTTGACATCAATCTCGACATCCATTCTGGAGAAATTGTAATTATGACTGGCCCCTCGGGTTCTGGCAAAACGACATTACTAACACTAATGGGAGGCTTGCGTTCTGCACAAGAAGGTAGCCTGAAAATCCTGGGACAAGAGATGAATGGAGCGAGTAAAAACGAGATGAGGGTAGTGCGACAGCAAATTGGCTATATTTTCCAGGCACACAACCTGTTGACTTTCCTCACAGCTAAGCAGAATGTGCGAATGTCCCTAGAGCTACATGATCGCTATCTAGACCAAAATATGGATGAGATAGCAACCGATATTCTCAAGACAGTTGGTTTAGGAAATCGTGTTGATTATTACGCCGATAATCTATCTGGAGGACAAAAGCAACGGGTTGCTATCGCGCGTGCTTTGGTGAGTCATCCGAAAATTGTTCTAGCAGACGAACCTACCGCTGCACTGGATAAAAAATCAGGTCGAGATGTAGTAGAAATGATGCAGAAATTGGCAAAGGAACAAGGCGGCACTATTTTGCTAGTGACGCATGATAATCGGATTTTGGATATTGCTGATCGCATTGTTTATATGGAAGATGGTCGCTTGGCCGCCAACCCTGATGCTGTTGCACTTGTGGAATAGCGCTCAATAAGCGAAAGCGCTCACTATTCACTATCTAACCCACATTCCGCCCTTTCAACTGTCACAGTCGATAATTTTGACCTCATCGCCTAGCAATAAACCTCAACTCCTCCAACACCTCTTCGGTAAGGTGTTTGGTGAGCGGGGGTACTTGTCACAGAAATTGGCAGGGCAGTTAGGGCAGCAATCCGGGATTCAACTGGTCACTAAGCTCAAGCGGAACATGAACAATCCCCTAATGTCCCTCAGCGATCAGCAGATCCTGCGTCGAAGCGCAATTATTGACTCTATTATCGATCAACTGAAGAACATTTCTGGGATAGAACATTCCCGCCACCGCTCCCCAGTCAAGGGCTTTGTCAATGTCATCTGTGGGCTGATTGCCTATTGTCACCAGCCCAAGAAGCCGTCTCTGTTGAGCGACGAGGCTTTGCCTACTGCCGCTTAAACCGAACTGACGTTAAGAAGATATTGAGATTGGGATGCCGGCAAATCTATTTGAGGAGAATTTAAATTTTTAACCGGCTTTGATTGTCATCTGCCGTTTGCGGCGTGCTGCTAGCAATCCTCCAACACCCACAATACTGCCAAAAACGGTGAAAGGTTCGGGAACTTCTTCTGATTTTACAACGGGTTCTGCGTCCCAGCAATTGATACTATCAAGTCCCAGGTCAAGTCCCAAACCAGAAAAAGGATTTGTCCCGGCACTAGCACTGCCGGTTGAGAGCGCTCCAGCAACAGTGGACAGAGGATTTATAGAAAAAGAAGCTTTCCCTAAAACACCGCTTCCTACAATCGGTGTTCCTTTAGGAGCGAGCAAACCACCCCAAAATGTTGTAGGAGATTGAGAAACTAAAAACCCCGCTAAAGTTGGCTTACCGGAAGCACCGCTGATAAAGCCACCAATACCCGACAAACCGCTTACGGCACCTTTGATAAATTTGCTGCCAGAGAAAGAGAAGTTTGTTACAGATCCCAAAGTTGCAGGAGTGGAAGTGTTTAACAAAAAGGAGCCACTTCCCCCACCCTTCGTTGTAAAAGAAAAGTTGAATGCTGCTTCAGCCGGCGCACACACTGATCCAATTGCTAGAACTGCTGCTCCTGCTGTAGCCAATGTTAATTTAGTCAATAATTGTGATGCCATATTAAAACTTTCCTGTTGATGGTTAAAAAAGAAAAGACTGGCGACACTCGCCCAATCTTCAAGACTGTGTAATGTCAGAGCAGCAGCGCTCACACTAGAACATTTTTCAGTGGGATGCCGGCAGATTAGGCCAATTGCTACTTTGAAACAGCAAGCTCGACAGCGCTAATAAGTAGTTTTACTCTCTAGCGTTCAGCAGCAATTTGGTGTCTTGTGTAAATTTACTCGCCAGACTCAGCCACAGGCAATAGCTGGTGCTATGTTTTTACAAAAACATTACATTTGTAGAGCTTGTTTAATGAAATTGTAAAGACGGGCACTCTTAGAGGGGGCAAGAGTTAGTTTAAATACATAGGATTGCCCCAAAGAGAGACCTGATTTAATAGGCTGTGTAATTATTGATAAGCCGGAGTCAATTTAGCTTTATTTTTATGCCGGCAAAATGTTGAAAAATTATACTTCATTTCCGCTCAAGCAGCCGGCATTCTTCAAAATAATTAATATTTCAGGCTTTCTGCTGTGCAAACAATTCCTTAAACCTGCGCTGTTGTTGATTGTGATCCACAATAGGAGCGGGATAACCAACAGCTTGGCGTTCCACCGGCGTAATTTTTCCACTCAGCAACGCGGCGGTATCTACACCGGCTAATTCTGGAATCCATTGCCGGATATATTCACCATCGGGATCGTATTTTTGCGCTTGCGTGGCTGGGTTGAAAATCCGCAAAGGTTTGGGGTCCATGCCACTCGATGCACTCCACTGCCAACCGCCATTATTTGCAGAAACATCGCCGTCATAAAGTTTTTGCATGAAGTATTTTTCTCCCCTTTGCCAGTTAATAATTAAGTCTTTTGTAAGGAAACTGGCAACAATCATGCGGCAGCGGTTGTGCATCCAGGCAGTTTGATTCATTTGACGCATTGCCGCATCAACAATGGGGTAGCCGGTTCTGCCTTCACACCAAGCTTGGAAACGCTCATCGTTCTCATCGTCATCCCAAGGAAAGTCTTTAAAAGGCTGACGATAAGGGCCGGCAGCTAATTCGGGAAAATTATACATCGCGTGTTGATAAAATTCTCGCCATGCGAGTTCTTGTTGCCAAGTTTGGACGCCGGCACACGCTTCATCACTGGCACATCCTTGCATTACAGTATCGGTTGCCGCCCAAACGCTGCGAATACCAATCGCACCAAATTTAAGGGCAGCACTTAGGGTAGAAGTGCCCTCAACGCCTGGAAAATTACGCTGTTCTTGATATCCATAAATTGCCTTTTGGCAAAATTCTTCCAGTTTTTCTTGCGCCGGCTTCTCTCCCGGTTCTAGTAACAGAGGGTTATCCCAAATAAAGCCTAAATCTTTGGCACTAGGAAGTGTGCCGGCACCAGCATTTTTTGCGGCTTCCTCTTCACTTACAGTTAAATTTTCAGCAGCTTGCAGTAATTCTGCCGGCTCGGCTTTCGGTTTGCTCACCCAATTTTTCCAGAAAGGTGTGTAAACCGTATAGCGCTGTCCTAAACCCGTGCGAATCTCCTCTGGTGCGTGTAAGATTTGATCCCAAAAATTATGTACTTGAATGCCTTTTTCTTGGAGGGCATTTTTAACCGTGAGATCGCGTTCTTGAGAATACGGTTCGACATCCCAATTCCAGAAAACCGCTTTAGCATTGAGTGCGGATGCCAGTGCTGGGATCGCTCGCTCTGGCTGAGCTTGCAGGATTAATAATTGGCTGCCGGCTTTTGCATAACGCTGCTGAAGTGATTGCAAACAGCCTATCATGTAAGTAACGCGTGCCGGCGCGACATCCCCTGGTTTGAGAATATTGGGATCGAGGCAAAAAACACCCACGACTTTCGGAGTTTGCTGCCGTGCTGCTGCCAGTCCGATATTGTCAGAAATGCGTAAATCTCGCCGGTGCCAAAATAGAATTAAGTCAGACATTGATTCTCAAATTTCTACAACTGTTTTTAAACGTTCTAGGGACGCAGAGGATGATTTTAAGCAGCCCAAAGTTTGCGTCCTTTACGTTTAAAAGTTTCCACTTCTGCCACCATAAAGGCTGGGGATATTAGTGGAGATCGGTCTTTCGGATGTTTTTTTCTGATTCGCTTTACTTTAAATTAAACTGATTGGTATGTCCAGAAATTTTGTATTCGCAGTGTGGGTGGCTAGCGCTCTTGCGGTTTTAGCGGCAGATGTGAGTGTTGCCGGTGACGCATCTCTCAGCGTCGCTCAAGGAGTTGGCAGCGCCTCTTGTCTGACGGAACGGTTTGACAAAGTGCCGCGCTCAGTAACCGTTATTACACGCTCACAAATTCAACAACAAACCGCCTTGACACGGGACATGAATCAAATTCTCTACCGGCTGGTTCCGGGTTTTGGCTTTTCTGCACGAAACACTCGTTTTTCAAGAAGTGCTTTGCGAGGTAAGCAGCCTTCTGTGTTAGTTGATGGTGTTCCCTTATCTATCGATCCAAGAAATATCGAGCCGGCCACCATTGAGCGAATTGAAGTTATTCCTAATCCCAATAATCGGTGTCGATTTTAAATAATTTGAATGTTGCCGGCATCGAATGGAAGTTTATTTTACCAAACTCATCAAATGTCTGTCTAAATCGATCAAATAATCTCTACCATAAGGGCCATTTTCTAAGCCAGCAATCAGATGATCCGGAAGATCCTGCGCAATTTCCACACTACAGGAGCCGGCTGCTAATGCAATTGTTGCCACCGTATCCACATCACCTGTAAAGGCAATACAATCTTTTAAAAGTTCGCTCATGCTGTCATTTCGCATCACGGCGGTAATCGCTGCTCTGACGCTCATCCAGCCTTTTGAACCGACCTTTTGCTGCCACGGTTCTCCCCATTGATAACCGGCAACCTGAGTTTCAAGAAATGTTCCTAAGTTGCTTTTTTCTCCTAGCTGGTAAATGAAATAATGTGACATCAAAGCAGATGCAATAGCAGCATTAATTCCATCGGGTGTATTATGAGTAATAGCCGCCTGAATTGTGGCAGCTTCGATGACTTTTTCGACTGTAGGAAATACTCCAATCGGGCCGGCACGCATTGACGCTCCGCTTTTATCACTTGTCCAATTAATTTGCTCTAAAAATTGATTACCGTCTTGAATGCCTAACAAAAATTGATAAAATCTGCCGGCATAGCCTTCTCGTTCATCGCGTTTAAAGGCTGTAACAAATGCTTGTGCTAAAACTTCGGGTGTCCAGGGTTTTTGAGAAACAATGGTTTCGGCAATGGCAATGCTCATTTGGGTGTCATCTGTGTAGCACCCTGGAATTAACGGGTGACGAGGATTCTGTATATACCGGCCCAAATTATTGTATTGATCAATGATTTCTTGGTCTGCATATTCAAAACCGGCACCGTAGGCATCTCCAACTGCTAGCTCAAGCAACATAGATTTTTATGTGTTTATAAAAAAGTTAGTTCTGAGATCGATATCAACTGTCTGCCGACTGTAATTCTTGTTTTTGAGGAACAGGTTGTATTTTGTAAATCGCTGTAGCCACTTCTTGAAAAACAAAGTTATTTAGCTCATAACGCACTGTATCAACTCGTACTCCATCTGCCAAAGGTTGATGAATAAACTCAATTCTGTATTCTAGAATCGGCTCGGCAGCACATAACATTGCCGTAATTGCGTTTTCTTGTACTTGAAATCGAAAGCAAATGGGAAACAGCAAATTATTTTGCAATCGCAAATCCTTATAACCGTACACAACTGTTGCATCCGAACCTAAAGGTGCGAAGCGAGTTTTATCTGTATAAATATCCTGAGAGTGAGAGGCTCTTTCAAGAACGGATAAGCCGGCTTTCAACGCTAATAAATATAACAGTCCGGATAACTGACACAAACCTCCCCCATAACTAGCTTTCAGTTCATTTTGAACTAAAGTGCGACCGATAACATAACCTCTAGATTTGTTAGGGTTGCCAACCAAATGCCAAAATGACAAGATTTCTCCTGGCTGGATTGTTAAATTATCAACTTGCTGAATCGCTAATTTTAGGTTATGAATTTTATTAGCAGAAAATTCATTAGAATAAATCGGTTGAGTAATCACAATTTGCGAATTAAAACTTGTGCCTTGCTCAACCCTATGATTAGAATAACTAACAAACCTAGCGCTACGCCCTGTTACAGCATCGATTAACTTTCTATGGCAGATTTTGATATAAAGACGCAGACGGGGTGGAAGCAAATTTTTCATATTAAAATAGTAGAGGCTTTAGCGCAGCGTGCCCTCTAGGCACAGCATATCGAGCGCAATCGCTTAAGGATTGAACCAAAAATTTGATGCCCCCCTATCTCAAGAGGACACGCTGCGCTACAGATATTTAAACTGAAATAAGATGCACACAGTTCAAGGCTCTACAGGTTGTTAATAGCCTTGACGACAATAAGCGCATTGAATTCCGAGCGGAACTAAAAATAATTTAGCATCAAGCGAGCTGAGCGGGCGAGAGAGAAATATTTCTTATAAATTCAAAAACGGACGAGCTAGGAAAAAGCTAGAAATCGATTTCGCATCCACCGGCTCTCCTGCCCAAATCGCTTGATCCAATTCTTGAGGCGTCATTAAGACTGTTTCCATATCTTCGTCATCATCTTGATCTGGAGGAGTTTCTAGCAGTTCCAAATCTTGAGCGAGAAACGCATAAATAATTTCATCTGAATAGCCAGGGGCGAGAAAAAATTCCCCTAATTTTTGCCATTTATGAGCGCGATAGCCGGTTTCTTCTTCAATTTCACGCTCAATTGTTTTAGCAGGATCTTCATTCGGTTCAATCGTGCCGGCGGGGAACTCTAAGAGCCGGCCTTGAACAGCAAAGCGATACTGACGCAGCAACACCAATTTCCCCTCTGGCGTCACCGGCACCGCTAGCGCACCGCCCGGATGACGGATACATTCCCAATCGCCCTCCACCCCATTTGGCAGACGCAATGTCGTCACATCAAAATTAAATTTGCGACCTTGATAGGCGAGACGTTGTTTTAAAACTTCGGGCGGTTCTTGGCCTAGAGGCATAATCGTTTTTAAGTTTTAGAGTTTTGATTTTTGATTGAAAGTTAACGGCGTGCCAAAAACTTTTGACAACGAATCTCGCAAAAAAAGCTAAACTTTTAACCCCTTTAGAGAAGCGATCACTCTATCTTCGCTATTGTTAAAAAGTGAGTGATCGCTTCTGCTTATATTGCTTTACTCTTGCACTTTATGTCCAATGGCAGTGATAGCCTGTTTAAATGACTCTTCTGCAGCTTGCGAGTCCAAAGTTACTGTCTTGCCGGGTACATCCACTTCTATGCTTGCATCTGGATCGATCGTTTTAATCGCTTCGGTGATGCTGTCCGCGCAACCTTGGCAAACTATTGAAGGAACGTTTAATTTTAGTGCCATACTTCAACCTTGTTAATGTACTAATTCTTATTTTCAACCTTGATGGCTCTGCTGGCTATCAGCCGCCAGGAAGAATTTGTTTGATCCCAGATGAGTGAGCTTAAAGCCGGCAGACTCCTCCACAGTCTAATGCGTGAAGCAGTTGTACGATCGCTTTCCCTGAAATTGGCTCCACCCAATCTGGAGCAATTTCAGCCAACGGCACCAGTACAAACGCCCGTTCTCTCATGCGCGGGTGAGGCAATTCTAGCGTTGGCGTGTCCAAAATTAAATTATCAAATAATAGTACATCTAGATCGAGGGTTCTGGGACCCCATCGTTCCCTGCGAACCCGTCCA
Source organism: Microcoleus sp. FACHB-672 (assembly GCF_014695725.1). NCBI lineage: Bacteria > Bacillati > Cyanobacteriota > Cyanophyceae > Oscillatoriales > Microcoleaceae > Microcoleus > Microcoleus sp. FACHB-672. Next base: position 39,146 of record NZ_JACJOU010000009.1, read on the forward strand.
AATTTAGCTTCAATAGCTAGCAAGGTTTCTAACAATTCTTGCGGTGTAAGTTGCACGCGCAGCAACGCACAGCCATTGAGATAAGCCGGTTGTGGAGGACCCACCGGCACGGTTTTATACCAGCTAGATTGACGTTCTAAAGTAATCCCTGGAGTGTTGCCAAGAATTTTGATAGCAGCTTCAAGAGTTTTGCTGCAGTCGCCAAGATTGCTGCCAAGCGCGATGGCGCAGCGTGCAGGTTTTTCCAATCGATTTAATTTTTCGAGTGAGACTATTTACTTTGAGCTTATTTTTGAAAGGTTAAAAGTAGCAAGCAGGCATCTCTTGAGCCGATGCTGTTGATATGCCGTGCTTCTTAACCAATCGTACTACTTGATTATCTCTTAAGCAAGCCCAACTTAAAAACTAAACTGGGTGCGGAGGTTACCAATAAAAATAGTTGGGTTATCATCGAAATTATTTGGATTTCCAATAACATAAAAAGCTGGAACAACCGCAATGTTATCTGTAATGGGAAGGAAATAACTCGCTTCGATTTCGTACTGAGTGCCGCCATTTCCGCCCCCGGCAGCTAGAAAGTCGCGCCCATCTAAAACATCAAAAGGAATCAGAAAAGATAGAGTTCCCAGCGCTCCTTGCCGACCTAGATCGGGAAAAGCAAAGCCAAATTGAAAAGCTTGAGCGTTAACTTCTCCACTCGGACGACCCGACGTGGTTGGCTCTATATTGGTACTGCCATAACTATAACGCCCAAAAAGACCAAAGCCACGAGTAACCAGCCAGTCAAAGTTAATGCCAAAAGTATCGGCACTAGCATTTTCAATTGAGCCACCAAAGCCATCATCAGCAACGCCATAAATTGGCTCTCCAGTCGCCCCGCCAACGCCAAAGCCAGTTAAATTACCATTTTCATCAAAAATGGGGACATTTGCATCAATTTTGGAGCGGGTGTAGTTCAAGCGAATGTTTGCTCTGTCGCTGGGAGAAAAAATGACCTCAGCCGTTAGTGTGTTCGTGGCATTAAAAAATCCTTCATTTGGATCGGATGCCGTATCAAAAAAAGCAGTAGGTAAATACTCATTACTTTCCGCCAGATAGCCAAAGCGAAACTTAAATTGCTTGCTCATGTCTAAGAGAACAACTGCACCTGCACCCCGATCAATTGTATTAGATAGAGTGCTGCTAATCGAGTTAAAACTACCTGCACCTGTCAAGAAAAAGGTAAACGCATTGTTATCAAAGTAGCGATACCAATTAATACGTGGGCCGACAACAAGTCGAATTTTATCAAGTACGGGAAATTCATAAAATAATTCCCGCAAAACTACTTCACCTGAGCCAACATTTGGCCCTGCCGTTTGGTCAGTATAAGGGGCACCGAATGTGTTGTAAAGGCCGGCAGACGCCAACGCATTCGCCGGTGAGTTACCATTACCAACAGCTAGCTGAGTCACTAAACTATCTTTACCCGTAAAAGAAGTTTGAAGCGTCAACCACACCAAATTACTAAAAGTGGTTGCCGGCTCCTCATCGGTTGTTTGAATAATGGGTCGGTTGGTCACTGAATTTCGCCCTGCCGGCCGAATTTCCAGCGGCGATCCTAAATCTGTTGTTTCAATTTGAAGCGTGTCGCCGAAACTCGCTTTAGTAACATTAAAGAAAGCTAAACCAGAAAGCTTAGTTATTGTGGAAAATTGATTCGATTCTAACTCAATAGTACGAGCTTCTAAGGCGTCTACCCGACCTCGTAAGGTAGCGAGTTCTACCTGAAATTCTTCTTGCAAGCGCTGCAAGATAGCTAAATCTTCTTTTGTGGCAAAATCACCATCTTGCCCAATTAATCCGACAATGACTTCCAGACACGCATTTAAGCCGGCAGCAAACTCATATCGAGTTAGGGCGCGGTTTCCCCTGAATGTTCCATCTGGATAGCCGGCAATACAACCGTAGCGTTCAACCAAGTTTTGCAATGCTTGAAAAGCCCAATCGGTCGGCTGGACATCTGTTAATTGCGAAACAGAAGTTACTTGCTCCATTGAGTCATTTTCTTCGACTTCCAAGCCAGAACTGCTTAAAACACGGACTTCATTAAATTTTTGTTCGGGTGAAGGCGTAAAAGTGCTGGTAACGTCATCGGTTTCCACTTCCACCTGAGTTAATAAACTTGCCTCATCAAGCCTCAGTTGCTTATGTAAAAGAGGAAAAGTGTTTAAAACTTCCTCTGCACTTGCCTGAAGTTGTCCCCAGCAAATTAAATGACTGAAGACAAATAAAGATAAACAAGAAGTTTTTAGAGGTACATTCCAAATTTGATAAATCTGTGCAACTTTCACAAGAGATCCTCACACTTAATCGCTACTAAATCATTATGAAGGCGGATGTTATCAATAATATAATATTAAAAGTTAATGTTCATAATATTAATTATAAATTCGCATTTGTTAACATTTTAAATTCAAAATGCTTTTTTGTTTAAGTTGAGGTAAATATTCTTAATTTTATTTTATAAATATTTTGTAGTAGTCTGTAACTATCTGAATTATTAATGCCAATTGGAGGTTAAGTTTTACTTAAAATTACAGTTTTTTCGCTGGTAAATTCGCAATATAAGCTCGCCAACCGCCCCACTCAGTAATCTCCTGCTTGCCCTCGCATAAGAAAGCTTCTCCTAAAACTCCTAACACCTCTTCTCCATCTAAAAGAAGAAGTTTACCCACACACAACCCAGCTGGCTCTTGTAATAAAATCTGAGTGAGATTGTTAGTCGGTATTGCCCAAATTTCAACACAAATAGAGCCTCCACCTATTTTGACTTTCATCATAGCAGGGTGGCGATCTTCAATTGACCAAAGACGATAAGCGGGTTCTGTTAAAGTTTCTTTAATAAAAGTCGCGCCGGCATTCAGTAAATTTTCGTTCAGCTCTAACCCGCGCATCAAGGTGCCATTCACCGCTAAGCTTACGGTTTGCATAAAAATATTGGCCTGCTAAACTATAGAAATGACTGGAGTTACTACTGTTTTGTAAGTTTTTTCTAAAGCGTGAATAACTGACTCAGTTTTTCCAGTCCAACCCACAATTCCTCCTTGAGCGCGAATCATTTCTAAAGTAGATTGTTTAAATTTTGAAAAATAGCTTTCAGTGGCATCCTCGACCAACAAACACTCAAATCCCCGATCATTTGCCTCTCGCATGGTTGTCTGAACGCAAACCTCAGTAGTTACTCCAGTTACAATTAAATGAGTGATTTCTTTTTCGCGCAAGAGAGATTCTAAAGGAGTGTTAAAAAAAGCGCCTTTCCCTGGTTTTGGTATTATGGTTTCGCCCGGTAAAGGTTCTAACTCCGGGATAATTGCATTGCCGGCTTCACCGAGAATTAAAATGCGTCCCATCGGGCCAACATCGCCAATTTTCAACTGGCTTTTCCCACGAAGAAGTTTAGCCGACGGACAATCAGATAAATCGGGCTGATGTCCTTCAATTGTTTGAAAAACCGGCAACTTGCACGCGCGAAATATTTCTAGTAATTGCTTAACACTTGGGACAATTGCTTGAAGCCTGCTGACATCATTTCCTAAAGCATCGCCAAAACCTCCAGGTTCTAAAAAGTCTCGCTGCATATCGATAATTAACAGCGCTATATTACCATTTAAAGGAAGTTCGTAATCGTAAGGTTGAGCAGCGATGAAAACCATATTTACTAACTCATTGCTATTGGTCACTAAATGATAGCGAAATCGGTTTTTCCCAAATGGCTAAAACAATGCAGCCAGCTCGGCTTTTAACACTGTGTTGACTGCCGGGTGAATTAATCACAAGCGTGCCGGCTTCATGTTCACCATTTCCATCGGTTTGTGAGCCAGAAATTACAAAAATGTGTTCAAAGCCGATATGCTCATGCCTAGGAACACTTGCTTCCGGTTGGTAGCGGAGTAGCGCCGCAGCAGATCCTTCTTCACCATTCCCATAAAGCGGGTAGATATCAACCCCTGGACGAAAAGGTTGCCAGGGTAACTCATCCTGTCGTGAAGCAATATTGATTAAATCTTTGAGAATTAAAGCCGGCTCATGCTGTTCAGTCATAAACTTTGCTACCTAATTGCTAATTATTAAAAGAAATTAGCAATGATTAATGTCCGGCCATACTACGACCGATTGTTGCAAAATCTGCCTCAGCAATCGTACTTTCATAAGCAAATTTGCCTTCACTAATGACTAAAATTCGATCTGCTAGTTTTAGCAATTCATCTAAATCTTCGCTAACTAACAACACTGCAACCCCTCGATTTCGCGCTTCAACAATTTGACCGTGAATGTACTCCACAGCCGCAAAATCAAGACCAAAACAGGGATTTGCAGCAATTAGCAGCTTAATTTGATCGCCAGAAAGTTCTCGCGCTAACACCGTTCGCTGCACATTTCCCCCCGAAAGATTGCCCACCGGCGTCTCTGGAGAAGGCGTTTTGATTGAAAACGCGTGAATCAATTTTTCAGCCATCTGGCGAATTGCCCGCAAAACGAGAAAAGTGCCGGCTTTGGCTTGGGGAGGTCGGTCAAACGTCCGAAAAGCAAGGTTTTCGGCCACACTCATGTGAGGGACACAGGCATTGCGAAGCGGTTCTTCTGGCAGCACACAAACCTTGTGCTGGAACATCTGGGCGCGTGTGGCTTTATAAACTTCGCCATTCACCAAAACCTGTCCTGCTGTGGCAGAACGTTGGCCGGCAAGTACCTCCACCAACTCCCGCTGACCATTGCCAGAAACGCCGGCAATTCCCACAATTTCACCGCTATGAACGGTTAGATTAATATCAGAAACAGCTTCTAACCCATTGTCTTTATTGGCGTGAAGATTTTGAATCTGTAGTACAGAAATTGCTTCAAAATGCGCTGTTTTTTCAACCGGCTGTGCTTCTCGTTGCTCACCCAACATCATCTGCGCCATATCTGAAACCGTGAGATTTTTCACGATTCCGTGACCAGCAAACTTGCCTTTACGCAACACCGTGACTTCATCCACAAATGCCATAATTTCGCGAAACTTGTGGCTGATCATCAACACACTTAAGTTGCCGGCAGTCACTTCTTGGCGCAACAACCCTAAAACTTCATCAGCTTCTTGCGGAGTTAAAACCGAAGTTGGCTCATCTAAAATTAAAATGCGATTTTGCAAGTAAAGTTGTTTTAGAATTTCCAGTTTTTGCTTTTGGCCGGCAGCTAATTGAGCGATGGGAGTATCTAGAGGAACTTGAAAAGGAGCCGTTTGCATAAATTCCCGTAATCGCTCAGATTCCGCTTTCCAATTAATTAAATTAGGACTATCAAAACGAGAAAGCACTAAATTTTCCGCCACTGTCATCGCCGGCACCGAAGTAAAATGCTGGTACACCATCCCAATGCCGTATTTATGTGCATCACGCGGACTAGAAATTGTGCGCTGTTGTTTATTGATCAAAACATTTCCAGTTGTGGGCGTATAAAAACCCATCACACACTTCACTAGCGTACTTTTCCCCGCGCCATTTTCACCCAGCAATGCGTGAAAAGTTCCCGGTTTTAGATGCAGCGAAACATTATCTAAAGCCACCATCTTCCCAAATTGCTTAGTCATATTCACCACTTCCAATTCTGGTGGCGGAATTGACTGTTGAGTCCTGCCGGCTGATTCCTGAGTAAACGTATCTGCTATTTGTGTCATTTTAAACATCCATCCTATTTATATGTACTTAACGTCAGCCTACGCCTACATCTGCGTTTATTTGCGGTTAAAAAGTCCATAATTCCTCGCTTCCATGAACTATTTTTCAATCCCTTCAATAAACGTTTGTGAATCTGCAACAGCTCCAAAAACGCCCCCTTGCATTTTGATCATTTTCAAAGCCGCCAAATAATTGCCATAATCCGTTGCGCCGGTGCAATCAGAAAGCAGCAAACACTCATAACCGCGATCATTCGCATCCCGCATCGTTGTGTGAACGCAGACATCCGTGGTAATGCCGGCTAAAACTATATTTTGGATGCCTTTGCGTCTGAGCAGTAAATCTAAATCCGTTGCATAAAAAGACCCTTTTCCCGGCTTATCTATCACAGTTTCTCCTGGCAAAGGTGCAAGTTCTGGAATAATTTCCCAGCCGGCTTCACCTCGAATTAAAATCTTTCCACAAGGGCCAGGATCACCAATGCCGGCACCAATTTGACGTGAACGCCACTGCTTATTTTCTGGCAAATCAGATAAATCAGGTCGGTGTCCTTCGCGGGTGTGGATCACATGAAAATTTTTAGCTCGTGCAACTTCTAAAACTCGTTGAATTGGCTCAATTGGGGCACGAGTTAGTGATAAATCGTAACCCATTTTATCGACATAGCCACCAACACCGCAGAAATCTGTCTGCATATCAATAATCAGCAGAACAGTATTTTCTGGACGCAGATCGCCATTATAGGGATAGGGATAAGGATCGGCTTCAACAAAACGTCCCATAATCAAGTTTGAATTTCAAATGTACGAATTTTGAATGAATCGAGATTTAATTGCTAACTGTTTGTTCCTAACGCGCCAGGGGCACCTGTTAAAGTTCGTTTCGGAGAACAGGTAATAATCATGATTGCTAAAGTTAGAATGTAAGGCGAAGCATTCCATAAATAATAATGTGAATTGACGCCGACTGATTGCAAAGCCGGCCCGATTGCTTGTGCCCCACCAAATAGTAAAGAAGCGTACAAACATTGGATGGGATTCCAACGCGCAAAAATGACGAGTGCAACTGCCATTAGTCCCTGTCCGCTAGAAATCCGCTCATTCCAACTACCGGGATAATAAAGAGATAAGTAAGCGCCCCCAATCCCGGCTAAAAAGCTGCCGGCGACGATGCTGAGCATTCTCACTTTAAAGATAGAAATTCCCATTGCTTTTGCGGCATCTGGACTATCACCAACCGCGCGGATAAATAAACCCCAACGAGTTGATTTAAAAAACCACTGCATTAGGGGAGCAATGATCACGCCTATTAGAAAAAGTGGGCTGATTTTTAAGGCAGATTGGATCTGAGGTAAAGAACTCCAAGCCCCTAAATCAATTGTCGGCAATTGCGGTGCTGAAGGTTGAATAAAAGGTTTGCCAAAGAAAAAGGCAATACCGCTCCCGAAGATAATCATGGCAATGCCAACGGCAATATCATTCACCCTCGGCTGCTGGGAAAGCCAGGCGTGAATGAATCCTAACAGCATCCCGGCAATCCCTGCGACTAATACCCCTAACCAAGGAGAGCCTGTTAGATATGAAATGGCGTAAGCGAGCATTGCGCCGGTGAGCAAGGTTCCTTCTAATCCCAAGTTAATTTTGCCGCTTTTTTCTGTTATACATTCCCCCAAACTAACAAACAGAAATGGCGCACTTCCTCGCAGCGTACCGGCAGCAATTGCTAAAGGAACTCCCCACCAACCTAATGCTTCTGCACTCATTTTTTTATCCTTATTTTTCTGAGATTTAAATGTGGTTAACTAGGAATGGGTGCTTGAGGATTTGGGATAGGAGGTAAGGAATCCGGCCCTGGACCTTGACCTTTTTTCCCGATACCTTCTTTAAAGATTGCTAACCGTCCGTAGAGCGATTCACTATACAGAACGACCAAGAAAACTAGCCCTTGAAATACTAAAACTGTTGCGTCTGGAAGTCCGTGCGCTCGTTGCAAAATCCCGCCGCTGGCGAGGATGCCCCCAAGTAAAATTGCGACTAAAGTCGCGGCCAGAGGGTTATGTCGGGCGATGAAGGCGACCAAAATGCCGCTGTAACCGTAGTTTGCATTGAGGGATTCATTGGCGCGCCCGTGCACGGCTGCAACTTCCACCATGCCGGCTAATCCCGCACAAGAGCCGGCGAGGAAACAAATTGCCATTGTTAACTTGCCAACCGGCAAACCGGCAATTCGCGCTGCTCGGATATTGCCGCCGGCAGTCCGTGCTGCAAAACCAAATGTTGTGCGCTGGATCAGGAAGTAGGCGAGCGCACAGGCAATTAACCCGTAAATTAGCCCGTAGTGAACGCGTGTGCCGGGGATAGTTCCCAGCATATTCACCTCGGCAATTGGGTAGCTGGAGGGCTTATTGAGGGAAGTCGGGTCACGCATCGGGCCACCCACCAAATGGTTGAGGAGGGCGATTGCAATGTAGTTCAACAGCAAACTGCTAATCGTTTCATTCACGGCTCGATAGTGGCGCAACGCTCCCACCGCGCCGATCCACAATCCCCCACAAATCATGCCAGCAAGTGCCATCCCCATTTGCACAATGGTTGCCGGTGCGGAAGAAAGGGCGAGTCCAGCCGCTACAGCCCCAATTCCCCCAATTACGAGCGCTCCTTCATTGCCAATAATGACCAACCCTAAACGAGCGGGAAGCGCCGTGCAAAGGGCACTCAGCATTAAAGGAGCTGCCCGAATTAATGTGTTTTGAAAGGAGTACCAATTGCCAAAGGCTGCTTTGTAAATTGAGCCATAAACCTCGAAAGGATTGGCTCCCGCCAGGGCACAAAAAATTCCAAAAAGAATTAATGAGCAGAGGAGGGCAGCGATTGGGATGCAGACTGCTTCTGAGGTTCCACGCCAATTGTGCCGGTTAATCATAATTTATGGGGAATGGGCATTGGGCATTGGGGATGGGAAGTCGTTTTAACTGCCGGCATTGCCAACGACACCGGCAACCAGCCAATTCATTTTTTCGAGTTCACCGTCTTGCTGTTTGAAATCTTTTCCGGTTGGAATTACTACTTTGCCGGTGTTATCTTTAATTTCTCCCTTGTAAACAATCATGCTGTCGCTGAGAAACTTTTCTTTCGCAGCTTCAGCATCTTTTTTTGCTTCCGCTGTGACGGCTGGGCCATAGTCCGATAGTTTCAAAAATCCATCTTTTAAGCCGCCGCGCACGATATGAGGAATTCCCCCATTCATTAAGGTTTTACCGGCTTTGATCATTTCGGCATATTTGGAATAGACATTTGTCCAATCCCATTCTGCGCCGGTTAAATATCCTTTAGGAGCCAGCGTTGCTTGATTCGCGTGATAGCCGCTAGAGAAAATACCGCGCTTTTCTGCGGTTTCTACAACAACTTTGGGGCTGTCTACATGAGAAGTGAGAACATCAATGCCTTGGTCTGCCATACTGTTAGCAGCTTCCGCTTCTTTCACCGGCACTGACCAATCGCCGGTGAAAATAACTTGAGTTGTCACTTCTGGTTTCACGCTGCGTGCGCCTAGGGTAAAACTGTTGATATTTCTCAACACTTGAGGAATCGGTTTAGCAGCAATAAATCCAAGTTTGCCGGTTTTGGAAGCATGGGCGGCAACAATGCCGGCGATATATTCAGCTTCATCGATGTAGCCAAAATAACTGCCAGCGTTTGAGGGGTGAACGCCTTCCTGATAAAGTCCTCCACAGTGGATAAATTGAACTTCAGGATAGTCTTTTGCGATTTTCAAAATATGCGGATCGAAGTAGCCAAACGAGGTGGGAAACAAAACGGTTGCCCCGTCTTGTTCGATCATATTTCGCATTGTTTCTTCTACCGCAGTCGTTTCAGAAACATTGGCTTCTTCAACAGTTTTTACCCAAGAAAGTTTAGCAACGCCGGCCCTTCCTTCAGCGTGGGCTTGACTGTAACCGTAATCATCTTTTGGGCCAACATAAATAAAGCCCATCACAATCGGCTTGCCTTCTCCAGTGGAATTAGCTTTAGTGCCGGTTGAGGAACTGCATCCAGTTCCAAATTTCGAGGTAACTCCAAAGGCTGTCGTGGCTAAAATGCCCCGAATAACCTGACGGCGGGATAAAGACATGAAACGTCTGTTGCTCACTCGTTTTTTCTCTTATAAAGAATTATGAAGATGTCTTAAGTGAGTTAATATTTAGTTGGGGGTAATTCCGAAGAATAAGCAAATCAAACACTGCTTATGGAATTAAGTTTGTATCAACAAATACAATTATAATAATTTCAAGTTTTTGCCCTCTAGCTCACAAATTGGGGCTGAATAAATCATTATTGAGGCATTATTAGCGCCTAAATCTTAGGATGTCTCGCTGTCTGCTGCCGGCACCAATAAAGCAGAAAAAACTCCGGTGAAAAACCGCTGATAACTAGGTATAACAAAAGGCACATCAAGGAATATTTGTCAAATTGAGAAATGTATCTTTTTATAGCGGTTTGCAAGTTGCCGGCCTGTACCTGTAGTATTTAGAGCGGATTTGAGAGAGCGTTTGTCACGTTGCCGGCAAGAGAGAATCCGCGCAACAGCCCCTACAGCGGAGCGGTAAGCTATGAGTAGAGGAATAAATTGGCCTGCCGAGTTTTGGAGTGTGTCGGGAATGGTGTGCTGATGTCAGATGAACCCCCATAAAATGCCGGCAGAAAACACGAGTTTTGAAATTTCTTCGATTTAGTATTACTGGATGCGTTAAAATTTTAATGGCGCTTGCAGCTAAAGTTAATTATTTTTTTTCATAGAATCGAATTTGGTAATCCCAATTACTAAATATTTCTACAGTCGGCAATTAGAAACAACCTCAATTTAAACCCTGAAGTTGATAGGAAGCCGACAACAAAAAACTCTAACCTCTAAAAAAAATGCACCGGCCTATTTATCTCGACAATCACGCGACAACTCCCCTTGATGAGCGGGTACTTGCTGCTATGCTGCCTTATTTCACAGAACACTTTGGGAATCCGGCCAGCGTCACTCATCAGTATGGCTGGGAAGCGGAAGCGGCTGTTAAACAAGCAAGGCAGATTTTGGCAGATGCGATTAATGCCACACCGGAAGAAATTGTCTTTACCAGTGGCGCAACAGAAGCAAATAATTTAGCGATTAAAGGTGTTGCAGAGGCTTATTTCAGCAAAGGCCGGCACATTATAACTGTGGCAACCGAACATAACGCTGTGCTTGATCCTTGCGCGTATTTGCAAACACTGGGATTTGAAATTACTTATTTGCCCGTGTGCGGTGATGGGTTAATAGATTTAGCCCAATTAGAACGAGCCATTCGTCCCGATACAATTTTAGTATCAGTAATGGTGGCAAATAATGAGATTGGGGTGATCCAGCCGGCAGCAGAAATTGGGGCGATGTGTCGCGATCGCAATGTACTTTTCCACACGGATGCTGCCCAAGCCATCGGAAAAATTCCCCTGGATGTGCAGGCGATGACTATCGATCTCATGTCCCTAACCGGACACAAAATTTACGCCCCAAAAGGAATTGGTGCCCTTTACGTGCGCCGACGCAACCCCAGAGTTCAGCTAGCACCCCAAATGCACGGGGGAGGGCATGAACGGGGAATGCGATCCGGTACACTTTACACGCCGCAAATCGTCGGGTTCAGCAAAGCAGTGGAACTGGCAATTTCCGAAATAAAGTCGGAGGCAAAACGCCAAAAAGCACTCAGAGACAGGCTTTGGGAACAGCTAAATCGGCTACCAGGTATTCATCTTAATGGCCATCCGATTCAGCGGCTACCGGGTAACTTGAATATCAGTGTTGAGGGAGTTGACGGACAGGCTTTGCTGTTGGGGTTGCAGCCGGTGGTTGCGGTTTCTTCGGGTTCGGCGTGCACTGCTGCCAAAATAGCCCCCTCCCATGTTTTGCAAGGGTTGGGACTGCCAGAAACCTTGGCTTATGCCTCAATTCGGTTTGGTATTGGCCGGTTTAATACTGAGGAAGAAATCGATAATGTTGCTCAACACGCTGTTACTGCGATTCAATCTTTACGGCAATTGCCGGCAGCTACGACTTTCAAGTAGAAGTTTTTAGTTTTTTTGAAAACTTTAATTTTTTGACCGCAGATGATAGCGCATCGTGCCTGAAGGCACGATGCAGATATATTACGTTTCTTTGCTAAAGTTTTTAGCCTGAGTTAGTGAGTTTTTTTGTTTGGCTGCGGTTTTAACCGAAAGCTCTCATTGGCTCTTCCGTTGTCTCGTCTGTTGCCTCGTCTGTTGTCTGTTCTGTTGTCTCTTCTGTAGCCGGCACCACAACTGTTAAACCCCCGGGAATGCACTCAATTTCCACCGATGTTGTGCCAATTAATTCTCCATCTAATACGACTTTCTGTGCCGGCTCTGTTGTGACTTTAATGCGTTTTGTCCGCAAGTAAATAATATCTTCTCGCTCAGCAGCGGTTCCTAGCAAAGCAGTTCCCAATAAATTAGTCATGGCGTTAATAGCCTCTAACTGATTTGTTGAGGTAACAATTGTTACATCTAATAAACCATCATCAGCAATCACGCCGGCTGCCCCTTGCGCTAGTACCGATGTGGGGGGTGCTGCATTGGCAATTGTGACTGCAATTGCTTGAACCTTACTGACGAAGTTATCAATTTCTATTTCAGCTTCAAATGATTCTATTTCCCCTAACTTTGTCAAACCGGCAATCACGTATGCCAGCTTTCCCAACCAGTTTTTAGACTCGCGATCAGCTTGTTCGACTGCTTCAGCTTCTAACCCAATGCCGGCGAGTAACACCATTGGTTTGCCATTACACGTAGCCGCGTCTACCACGCGGGTATGGCCACCTAAAATCGTTTCGCAAGCGGCTTGGATTGTGTTAGGAAGCCCCAGTGCGCCGGCAAACGCATTCGCTGTTCCCCTAGGAATGACAGCAAAGGGGATGCCGGTGCCGATGGCGGCATCTGCAGCTGAGGAAATAGTGCCATCTCCTCCAGAAGCAATGAGCAGATCGATTCCGCGCTCAATCGCTTGTTTTGCCAGCTCATTCGCGCCCACTTCTTTGCTAGTCATCTGAATATCTAATGTAATATCTGGCTCCAAAAGTTTCCAGATCGTTCTTAAATCTTGCTCTGGATCGCCTTGACCGGCAATCGGATTAAAAATTAGAGTAGCTGAGCGAGTCATAAAAATTTTCGTGTTTGAAGTTCAATTTTAGAGATGAAGGCCAGAAAATTTCACCCTTGCTTGAGGGTTGAGAATTTTCTGCCTGTTTTTAACTTATTGAGCGGGCAATTTTCACTCAGAAGCGGCAGTAGCGTCTACGCTGTCTTCTAGTGCTTCGATATACTGACTTTCCATTAAGTAAGCCCCGTTTTCAAAGCGCACACCCCAAAAATCCCCTGGACGCCGATCAAGCACAATGCCTTCTTCTCCCAGCTGAATCACATTCGGTGGACGCAGCATGGGTTTCGGTTCTGCTGTTTTCACGTAAGACGGTAGTGCCACCACTCGGACTTTTTTGCCAACAATAAATTCTTTAGACATCAGCGATTAGCGCTCGGCAGACTTTTTACAGATGCAATCAAGTCTTTACAGACTGTAGACTCTCTAGAATCTACAGTCTATCTTCCCAATTGCATAATCTGTACCGAGCGCTAGTCGACTGACAGCTTTTTAAGGCGCTTGCCAAATTCGCTGGTGATATTGCTCTAAATCAGCATAGGGATCTTCATCGGCATGAGAATGGTTGTGTCCGTGGTGATGGTGGTGACCATTTTCATGCGAGTGATTGTGATGATCGTCACTATGCCCACTGCCGGCTGCCAACCGGAATTTACACATTTCACAGTTCATCTGCACCTGCCCTAATTGGGTTTCAATCTCCCTTTCCCGCACGACACCCATCAGCTGCGGGTGAATTCCCATTTCTGGCAGACACACCATCGAAATGTCAGGAAACTGCTCTTGCTGTTGGGCGGTGATGTCAAAAATCTTTTTAACCAGCACGCCGGTGAACAGAAAATAAGGCAGGACGATAATTCGCTTGGGTTGGAACAGACTAGCGCGACGAAACCCTTCTTCTAAACGCGGGTGAGTGATGCCGATAAAGCAAGTTTCCACCGTTTGGTAGCCGCTGCCTTCCCAGAGAATTCGGGCGATTTTGCACACGTCGCCGTTGGCATCAGGATCGCTGGAACCCCGTCCCACAAACAGCAAGACAGTATCTGAACGACTCCACTGCGGATCGTCGAGTTCTGCCAAGCGCGACTTCCACAACTCCAGAATGCCTGGAGTAATTCCAAAGTGACGTCCGTAGTGAAATTTCACCTGGGGATGGCGTTGCCGCGCCCGATCTAGTTCATTCGTCACGTCAAATTTGTTGTGACGCGCCGCAAATAACAGCACAGGCAGCACGGACATTTCGGTGTAACCTTGCTCAACGCACTCGTCTACGCCCTGCTGAATCGTGGGGGCGGTGAGTTCTAGAAAACAAGGCACGACTGGGCGTGAGTTGTCTAAGGCTTGATAGGCAGCGGCAAAATCAAGTAAATTTTGCCGACCATCATTATCGCGGCTACCGTGACCTACCATTAATAGCGGGCGCTTCACCGGCAGGGGCGGCAATTCAATCAGCGGCTCAGTTGGGTTCGACAGGGCGTTGAAAGTGGGTGAATTTGAAGTAAGCATTAACTGGGTTCCTTTCCCGTGCGAGGCGGAAAATTAGCGTGAATGGGTAACAGGAAGGCATTCTGGCTCACTCAATTTTCGATTAGCGATTTTGATTTTGGATGAGACAGGTTTTGCCAACCATCTCCCATCTAAACTCTCAAATCTCTCATCTCATATCGATTTACAGCTGCCGCACAGCCTCGGATTTTCACCGGCGTTTCCCTATCCTGTTACGGTTCGGGTGTGCAAACGTTATCTTAGCCCATCGAACTGCTATCTCAAATGCAGGGGAGGGGGAATTTTGAGGGTTATATTTTTGATTTTTGAGTTTGTAGCGAAGAATTTGTCTGTCTTTGCCGGTTAGTACAGTGCCATCATCAACTGCTTTCTGTAGTCTTTCGTAAGGGGATTCTCATCGCCTAACAAGGTAAAGATCGCCAGCATCGCTTTTTTTGCCGCGTCATTTTTATAATTTTTGTCTTCTCCAATGACTTCTAAAAACATTTCCAAAGCGTTTTCATAGTCTCCTTCTAGGGTCAAACAGGATGCTTGGCGGAACATTTGATCAGCTTCGCTGTTTGTTTCTGGGTTGTCGCAAGCTCTTTTTAAAATAATTAATTGTTTGCCGGCTTGAGCTTTGCTGAAATATTCTTTTTCGTATTCTGGCACTGAATCCAATAACTTTTCAGCATTTTCTAACTGATTGAGGTCAATTAGGAAAGAAGCCATTTCAATCGCAATTTGTCGATTTTCTGGATATTTTTCTACTAAATCTCTAAAAGTCGCTTCAGCTTTTTCTATCTGTTCATCAGCCAGATATCCATCAATGGATTCCAAGCCGATTTGAATTTCCGATTTTATATTATGGTTGGATAAAAATCCTCTGAGTTGAGGTTCTGGCAACACGCCCACAAATTTGTTGACCATTTCCCCCTGATGCATGAGTCTCACATCAGGAATTCCCTCTACCTCGTAATCGTGGGCTAAACTTTTATTTTCATCAATATTAACTTTCGCAACAACTAAGTCATACTCTTGCGCGATTTTTTCTAAAATTGGTTTTAACATTTGACAAGGCCCGCACCACTGGGCATAAAAATCTATCAGCACCGGCTTCTCAAAAGATTTTTGAAAAACTTCGGCTTCAAAGTTGTCGCTATTGACGGTAACGGAATATCCCATTTTTCACCCCTTCTTTTTTGATGCTACTTCTGAGTTAACTTTTAGACTGACAGCTTCATCCAACACTCACTTGCCGGCGACTTCCATGCCCAACTTATCGCTAAAGTGCCTTTGGGACAAGTGAAACAGATGATTCAGTCTCAGTGGGAAAAAATTGTTTCTGACTTCTCGTAGTTTGTTGCTGTAGAGCTCGTTCGCATTCTGCGCTATTGATGGTGAGGCTGCCGGCTTGCTTGCAGGAGGAGCCGGTGAAATTTTACGTTTAGTGAACTAATTATACCTCACCTGACTTATTTTTGCCGTGATCCCCATCATTCAACTCGTACCCAATTATCACCTTTGATCCCCATTACAATCACCAGCTTGTTTAGCCTTATGTTGCATATTTAAATAGGAACTCATTAACTCTACTAACTTTACTGCCATGCAAGCACAAGCCACCCGTCCCCAACTCTCCGTCGAGCAAATTGCTGATCGCATCTTCACTTCCCGCAAAATTAGCCGCGTCGATCAACACTGGCTGATGTCGGCTATGCTCTCTAAAGACTCTCTCAGCCCCGAAGATCAAAATTTAATTTCCCGCTTGTTTCATAGCTTGCAAAAGGGAACTATCCGAGCGGTGGATTGAATCACTGTATTTATCAAATCAGTTTCAGGGTGTCTTCTCGCAACCAACAACCGCTTGTCGGCTTCATTTGAAATAACTTATTTTAATTAAATTAAATTTTAATATTAGAAATTAATATAAAAAATTAGACATAAAATAATTATGTCAAACACCTAATCAATGATTTGAAAACAATAACTTATATAAAGTTTGATAATACCGGCATAACGGCAATTTAACCAATTTAAGCATTCATTAGCTAATTGCAAAAGAAGAAGAGTTTTTAGCAGCCCCTTTAAGTGTTAAGATTTTCAAGCAGTCCTAATATTGTTGAGGAAACTGAATTTATGACACTACCTGTTGGAACTGCTGCCCCCGCTTTTACCGCCAAGGATACCACCGGCAACACCGTCAAACTGTCTGACTTTGCCGGCAGAACACTGGTTCTGTACTTCTACCCCAAAGATGATACCCCAGGCTGCACTAAGCAAGCCTGTAGCTTCCGGGACTCCTATTCAGAATATCAAGGCAAAGATATTGTTGTCCTCGGCGTTAGCAGAGATGATGAAGGTTCTCACCAAAAATTCACCGAGAAATTCAGCCTGCCGTTTCCCCTATTGGCTGATGTTGATGGCACCATTGCCAAATCTTACGATGTCGATGGAGGCAATTACGCCAAGCGCGTTACCTATGTGATCGATCCGATTGGCAAAATTTCGCAAATCTATGAAGGTTCAACTCTCAACACTGAAACTCACGCCAAAGATATTTTAGCTGCAATGGTCTGAGCATTCTGCGTGTGGGGACTAAATATTTGATCATCCCATCACAAATTGAGCGGAATTTCTAATTAACCGCCCGTAGAGTGTCTCTATGGGCGGTTTTATCATTCGTCAGTTGGCAACAAGTTTTTAGAAGATTGTGAAAAGTTAGTAGCCCGAAAAATAACCTCTAAAGGTCACCTTTAATAGCACAGAGAAGGTGAGGGGTGAAAGGGGGAGGAGGTGAGAAGTAATCCTGGGCAGCGACTAAACTGAATAGGACCGGCACAGGGAACGCCGGCAGCTTATTGACCCAATCATTTACATTACCATTAACACAGTAACTATGAACATTCAAGAAACCCTTAGCTTAAAGATTCTCCAAGACACTTTTTTTAAAACTTTGCCCGCAGACTCTGCAACTCTTACGGATCGGCAAAAAGTTAAATTAAGTGCTGGTCAAACGTTTAAAATTAACCGTTCTGAGGGGATAAGCGGTCATCTTAAAGTAGAACTAAACGGAGAATTTTCCCCAATTGGGAAAATAGGTTATCTTTACGCGCCCCACGTCCAAATCATTAAATCATCACCGGCTTTTACAGGCAACCAAGCTGATGCTTCAGCAGTGCCTCCGGGCCTATCTTTGCTAACAATTACGCAAAAGACAAAACTGAAAAGCCAACCGGAAGATTCATCGCAACTTTCCGCTGCAGAACTCATCGAATTACCTCAAGGACAGACTTTTTACATCACCGGCTATGCCTGCGTTGAACGTCATTTTCGCGTAACATTTGCTCAAGAAATCCCGAATTTTGGAAACAGCGGTTATCTTTATTACCAGCACGTTCAAATTAAAAAAGATGGCCAGGATGTGCAGTTTGATGCCAATGCTGTAATTCTCACTGTTGTTGAAACAACAATTTTTAAGAAGAAACCTGCTGAGGCAGTTAATCTGAGACCCGATGAACAAATTACGGTGCCGGCAGGGATGATTTATGGGGTTGCCGGCTACACACTGGAATCGGGACACCTGAAAGTTTCACTCACAGAAAACTTAGCAGGATTTGGCAACACCGGCTATTTTTATCCAGATTTTGTTCAACTCAGCCGAGGCGGCAAATTATTTAACCCTTCGCCGGCTTTAACCTATGAAGGGCCAGCCGAAGTTTTAGTGAACCAAAGCACCACTCTCAGCGGTTCGTTTGACCCGCAGCAAGTGACAAATGTGGCATTAGTCGCTGAAGATAAATATCCGCTTGAAGTAACCCTCAACCGCTCATCTGGGAGCTGGCAAGTTAAATTAGACCGTGGGTTTAAAGATGCCGGTGCCCGGTGGTTGCGCCTTAAGGGAACCGATGCAAAAGGTCAGGTTGTTAGCAGCCAAATTGTTTACCTCACTGTCAGCGCAAATGCCGGCACTGTTGGTCAATCTCTTACCTTAAAAATACTCAAAGACACCTTTTTTAAAACCACGTCGGGTGATTCTGCAAATCTCAATTCCCAGCAAAAAGTTCTGGTGAATGCCGGCCAAACCTTTACCGTCAGCAAATACGGATATTTAGACGGACACTTGAAAGTAACCCTCAGTTCACCCCTGATGCCGGTGGGAAATTTTGGCTATCTTTATGAAAAGCACGTTCAGCTAAGCAAAGGCAGCCAAGTCTTTAAGTTTGAAATTGAAGATGTGACGAGCACTCCCCTAAGTGCTCAGTTGCTGGTAACAGAAACGACGGTTATCAAAGCTAAGCCGGTTGATTCATCGACTCTGCCGGCAAATCAAAAAGCAGATTTGCTCTTAGGACAAATTCTTGGCATCACCGGCTATGCCTGCATAGAAGGACATTTTCGCGTAACACTAACCCAAAGTATTCCAGGTTTCGGCAATGTTGGTTATATCTATTGGCGTCACGTTCAAATTAAACGAGACGGCAAAGTTGTGCCGTTCGATCCAGATGCCCTAACCATTACAGTTGGGCAAACAACTATCTTGAAAAAGAAGTTGGCGGAAAGCAGCCGGTTAAGCGCTAGCGAAAAAATTGACCTGGCTTTAGGAAGAGTTTACGGAATCAACAGCTACAGTTTAGAAGATGCCAGTCACATTAAAGTCGCCTTAACCGAAGAATTGCCTCAATTTGGTAACACGGGTTATCTTTATACCGGCCACATCAAAATGCAGCGGGGAAGCCGCACCTTCGATCCCTACCCTAGCCAAGTAGAACTGAATGTGCCGTATTTTTCCCAACGCGATAATCCTCGCTTCTACTGGTCAACTTGCAATGTCACTTCAATTGCAATGCCATTTTATTATTATGGGGTGCGGAGTAGTAGCGGAGGGCAATTAGAAGACGAATTGCTACAGTGGTGTTTCAACCGATACGGGGAAGGGAGTCAAATGGAACACTCCGTACTTTCCCAATTAATTCGAGCTTATGGGTTCAAAACCAGTTTTAGCACCACACGCACTTGGTCAGAGATCAAAATTGAATTAATTAACCGGCGTCCTGTCGTACTTGCCGGCGACTTTACCGCCACCGGCCACATTCTCTGCGTCATCGGTTATAACTCCAGCGGTTTCATCGTCAACGATCCTTGGGGAGACGCCCTCACCGGCTACGCGGATACTGAAGGCCGAAAATTACTGTATCCCTATGGCTATATAAATCAAGTTGCCGGTCCCGACGGGAAAGTGTGGGCGCACTGTATCTCCCGATGAATGCGGGCAAGTTTATGATGGGCTAATAGCAAAAGTCCTCTAAAGACGACTAGGAAAGGTTTTTAGTCGTCTTTAGAGGATTCTTCGTTATGAGGGCGGAATTCAATCCCCACGGCGAATGCTTTGGGTTAAAACTTGCTTAGTTTTCTTCCACCGGCGGCTTGGCTTCCTGCTGCCCTTGGATGCGCTGAAGCTGTTGATTTCGGTAAGTTTCGGCGGCAGAATTGACATTTTCTCGCTGTTCGGCAGTAAATTCCTCCATATTGCTGAGGCTGCCCATTTGAGCTTGGTGGATTAAATCCAACATATTAAACTGGCCATCGTTACGCCCGGAGAAGGTGCTGACTTCGTTGCTTTGAGGTGCTGCACCACAGCCCCGGAGTGCTTGGGCACCTGCACAGGTTTGAGCGAAACTGCTTTGGGGTAGGGCAAAGGGAATGACTCCCATTGTGGCGAAGCTGGCTAGAACAAGCCAGTTGCGGGACTTTACGGATGCCGGCGGGGTTGTGTTTTTCATAATTGATGGTTTAAACGCCTTAAGTTAAGACAATTGTAATCACGCAAAGGTTCTGCGGAGTAGTGGCTGAATTATCAGTAACGCGATTGCATCAAAACCCAGAAGCACTAAGAAAGCACCGGCAAAGGTGACATCGCCCCAAGGTGCTTGCATCACTACGTTGTTCAGCGCCCAGTCGCTATGCAGGTAAAGATAGCGAATCGGTTCAATGGCGTAGCTAAGAGGATTTAAGGTGGCGACAATTTGTAGCCATTTCGGCATGAAGGAAAGCGGCGCAAGGGCGGTACTGGCGAACAGTAAGGGCAAGTTGGTGACAAAAATCACGGCAATGAGTTCAACGTGTCCCGGCAGGGCAAACGCTAAACCCAAGCTTAAGCCGGTGACGCCTAAAACTAGCAGAAAAATAATGAGACCAATCGCGCCTAATCCTGCAATACCAGGCAATCCAGATCCTAAAAATGCGCCGGCAGTAACAATCACTGAGGTTTGAATTAAGCTCAGTGTCATGATAAAAATTGCGGAAGCCACCACAATCGAAAATCGGGATGCCAAGGGGGCGACAAGCAGCCGGTTGAGAAAGCCAAATTCGCGGTCAAACATCACCGGCAAGCCGGCATTGAGTGCGCCGGCAAAGGCAGTAAATACAATCACGCCGGCACCGAGAAATTGTCCGTAATTCTGACTTTCCCCAAATAATCCTTGCGGAGCATTTTGAAACAACGCCCCAAACAAAACCAACCACATCAAGGGTTGAATAATGCCGGCAATCAATGTTGAGGGGCGGCGTTGCAGTTGAATAAACAAACGGCGCGTCAGTGCTAACGTTTCTTGCACAAATTCGCCGAACAAATTGTTAGAAGTGCTTGTCTCTCCAGCTTTCTCAGTTAACCAGCTAACATCAGGCTTGAGTGGAGTAGTTGTCTGACTCATATTTTTTCTTTATCTGCGTTTATGTGCGGTTAAAAAATCAAACCTTAGCGCATATTCTGCTTTTTCTCCGCCTTCGGATCACGACTGCCGGCTGCTGCAAGTTCCGCATCTAACAGCGTCTTACCCGTTGCCGCCAGATACACATCATCCAAACTTGGACGCGATTGGGCGATGCCAAAGGTGGGTAAACCGGCATCCCGTAGCGATTGCTGAATCATCAGCAAAGCGTCACTTTGTGCGGCTACCACCATATTCAGCGAGTTGCCCTGGGCGCTGTTAATAATCACTTCTTGCACAAATGGCAGAGATCGCAGCATCTCACTGGCTTTTTCTGCTTCCTCCAAGGGGGAAAACTCCCGGATGCGAAGGGTGACGCGATCTCCCCCGACTTTGTCTTTAAGTTGCGATGGGGTGCCGGTGGCGATGACTAAGCCTTTATCAATGATCGCGACTCGGTCAGCCAGTGCGTCAATTTCTTCGAGATAATGGCTGGTAATCAGTACGGTGGTGCCGCTATCGCGCAGTTGGCGCAAAAATGACCAAATTGCCATGCGGCTTTCAATATCAAGTCCGACGGTGGGTTCATCTAAGACGAGGACTGCCGGTTTATGCAGCAAGCCGGCTGCCAAATCGAGACGCCGGCGCAACCCTCCAGAATATTTGCCGGTTTGTTTATCTGCCCACTCTTCTAAACCCAGCAACTGGATTGCGGTATTAATCCGATCTTTTGACAAATTGCCTGGAATATGATAAAGAGCTGCTTGCAGTTGTAGCAGTTCCCGCCCTGTCAGCACTTTGTCTAAGGCGACTTCTTGAGCGACATAGCCCAACAGCCGGCGGGCTGCCCTTGGCTCGTCTGTAACGGAGATTCCAGAGACTTCAACGCGCCCTGTGTCTGGGGTGGCTAAGGTACACAGACAGCGGATGGTTGTGGTTTTACCGGCACCATTTGGGCCAAGCAGACCAAAAATTTCCCCAGGTTCTATCTGAAAGGATACGTCTTTTACGGCGTCTACAGAGCCGTAGCGTTTTTGCAGCTTCTCGATTAAAACGGCTGGAGCCATGATTTTGTCAACGCCTGAGCGATTTTGAAATAAATCTATACAATCTTTACTTCTATTTTAAGCTATTGCTCAGGCATTAACGGTCAGCCGATGATATCTAATCCTATTGATGAGCTTAAATTAGGATGGAGGGGGAGATAGGGAGAGTGGGCAGTAAGGGCGCAAAAGCGTGCGCGCCCTGTTCAGAGAAATGCACCCATCACCTCATCCAATGCCCTATGCCCCATGCCCTCTTCAGGAGAGAAAATAAGTTAAACAGTGAGAAAAAGAATTCTCCTCTTTTACCTTTGAATGAGTTATTTTTTACGCCATCGGCTCAATTCCTGCTTTGTCTAAAATTTGAGGGATTAAGTCTTCGCGTTTGACTGCCATCATATGAACACCTTGACAAAGTTGCTTTGCCATCATTACCTGTTCCGCCGCAATTGCAACCCCTTCTTGCAGAGGATCGGAAGCTTTGGCTAGGCGATCAATAATATGTTGGGGAATTTGAACTCCCGGCACATTTTTATTAATAAATTCAGCATTTTTGGCGGATTTAAGTAGAAAAATTCCAGCGAGAATCGGTTTATTTGCGCCGGCAGCGATTTGAGTCATGAATTTCTCTAGCCGGTCAAAATCGCAAACTAATTGGCTTTGGAAAAACTGCGCCCCTGCTTCCAGCTTACGCTCAAACCGGCTCTGCAAACCTGACCAACTTGCTAATTGTGGATCGACAGCCGCCCCAACAAATAAATCGGTTGCTCCATCGGTTAACGGCTTATCATTCCAATCAAACCCTTGATTGAGCTTATCAATCAGCCGCAACAATCGCACTGATTCTAAATCAAATACACCCTTACAATCTGGATGATCGCCGGCTTTTACGGGATCGCCGGTTAATGCTAAAACATTATGAATACCCAGGGCATACGCGCCCATTAAATCAGCTTGGATGCCTATTCGGTTACGATCTCGACAAGCCATCTGGCAAATCGGTTCAATTCCGTGTTGCAACAAAATCACCGACGATGCGAGTGACGACATCCGCATCACTGCGCGACTGCCATCGGTAATATTAATCGCATGAACACGATCCTTGAGGATTTTAGCCATTTCAACCATGTGGACTGGGTTTCCCCCCTTGGGTGGCGTTACCTCAGCCGTGATTAAAAATTCGCCGGCTCTCGCCGCCTCACGAAAGCGATGGCGAGTCTGTGTTGATACAGGGAGGCTGCTAGCGGGTGAATTGGGCTGCTCTATCATGGGTAAAAACCAAGAGGATTAAGATTTGGTGTAAATGACTACTCGCTCTTTTGTAGCCTATTTTCTCGCTACTCGCCTCTGCTGGGGAATCATCAAAGGAGCAAAAAGGGTGCAAGATTTAGCGATTGACACTAGACAGATGAAAAATAAAGAACCGCCCTTGTAAGGGCGATTCCTGACGGCAGAAAATCTCTGCTGGAATTACAATATTCAGACGCTCACACTAGGCCCTTATGTTTAAGGTGCCTGTGCTTCGCTCTTTAAAGGGGCATGGAATAACCCATTGCCGCTTTAACCTTTAAAAGCGTGTCATTGGCGATTGCTTCTGCTTTTTGTCTTCCTTCCCGCAGTACGGATTCCAAATAGCTGCGATCATCCATCACTTCTTTATATTTTTCCTGAATTGGTTGCAGCGTTGCGATCATCGTTTCAGTCAATAAGGGTTTAAATTGACCCCATCCCATATCCTGACACTCGGCTGCAACTTCCTCTTTTGTCTTGCCAGAAAGGACCATATAAAGCGTGAGTAAGTTCCGGCACTCAGGACGATCTGGATCGTCAAACGTCAAACCGCGAACAAGATCGGTTTTACAGCGTTTGATTTTTTTGGTAATCGCATCGGGCGGATCGAGCAGGTTGATTCGGCTTAATTCTGAAGGATCAGATTTTGACATTTTGCGTGTGCCATCTGTCAAACTCATCACCCGCGCTGCTTCTTTGCGAATCAGGGGTTCTGGCATCTTTAAAACCGGCTGCTCTGGTGTGCAAAATAAATGGTTAAACCGATTGGCAATATCGCGAGTCAGTTCTAAATGCTGTTTCTGATCTTCCCCCACTGGCACGCGATCGGCTTGGTAAAGCAAAATATCCGCTGCCATGAGTACGGGGTAATCTAGCAAGCCGGTGTTGACATTTTCTCCCTGCCTCACCGCTTTTTCCTTAAACTGGATCATATCTTCCAGCCAGTTGATCGGCGTGATGCAATTAAACAGCCAGGTTAGTTCGCTATGAGCGCTGATGTGAGACTGGATAAAAATGCTGGAATGATTGAGATCGATGCCACACGCTAAATAAAGCGCTGCGATTGTGTAAGTATCTGCCGCCAGCGTCGCTGGGTTGTGCGGTGCGGTAATTGCGTGTAAATCCACCACACAAAAGTAATTTTCATACTGGCTCTGCCCTTCTACCCAGTTGCGAATGGCTCCCAAATAGTTACCCAGATGCAGATTGCCGGTTGGTTGAACCCCAGAAAGAACGCGCTGCTTACCCATAAATACTACTTAAGTACCGCCGAACACACCTTTGGTGCCGGTTTAGAATTCCTTATAAATAGTTTTACATCTTCTGGTGCCGGTGATTCGCCTAGGGCAGGGCTAAAGCGCCAAATTCGCTTCACCTGTGTCGATCCTGAGTCATTAAGACACTCAAAGGGGCGCATCTCCTTTTTGCTCTCGCCCTTACTCTTTGAGAGGGTTTCAGCCCAAACAGTGGTTTACCCATGACAATGTGAGGAATGAAAAGGGTGAGTGCTTGGAAACGAGAACAATTTTTCTTTCCCTCATTCACTTTTGAGAGTTATCAGTTAGCAATGATTAGTTATGAAATTTTTAGGAATTGATTTCGGCTGGATGTCAGGGGCGAGTGGTTTGTGCTGCTTAACGTGGCAGGATGGGGCTTTGAAATTACTGGATTTAGCCAGGTATTCAACGATTGAAGATATCCTCGCTTGGGTTGACGTTTGGGCACCGGAACCGGAACCAGCAATGATTGCGGTAGATGCGCCTACTTTAATTCCAAATGCCACCGGCATGAGATTGCCTGATAAACTGACCCATAAATATTTTGGTCGCTATCATGCCGGCTGCTATCCTGCCAATCTCAACAGCCGGTTTGCCCAACGCACAACAGAATTAGGACTGAGTCTAGAAGCGCGGGGTTTTATTCATGCGCCGGTAATAGAAAATCAAAGAAGTGAACGCTATCAAATAGAAGTGTTTCCTCACCCTGCGATTGTAAATTTATTTAATCTTGAGCGAATTCTTAAATATAAAAAAGGCCGGCTTTCAGAACGCCGATTGGAATTAGCAAAGTTGCAACAGCATATTTTGAATGGGTTGCCGGCACTAGAGCCAAAACTGGATAAATTAAGCTTACAAAATATACAAAGTAATCAAGAATCTGATATTTTCTGCGACCTCAACACCCTTGCCGGCTCACATCTTAAAGCCGTTGAAGATTGCCTTGATGCTCTAATTTGCGCTTATGTAAGGGCGCACTGGTGGTACTGGGGATTAGAGCGTAATTTAGTCTTGGGTGATCACGCTGCCGGCTACATCGTTATCCCTTCTAGAAGCGGAAATTGGTATTTCGGTTCAGTCTAATACTGTTGCAATTTACCAAGCGCCCTCATCCTTACGGGTGAACTTATCGAAGGATTGTCAACCCATCCAAAGGGATTAGCTTCTTGGGCGATGGTGATCAGGGGTGTTGCTTTCTAATCTAGGAAGTGTAGAGATTCAACTCACTCAAACAACTGTGCATCTTACTGATAAGCAACTTTCTTCTGCCCAAGCCACAGCTCAACTCAACAAGCCTCAACTTGTACTTGGAGCAAAAGGCAAAGCCGTTAAAGAACTGCAAAAGCTCCTCATCCACTGGGGTTACTGCCCAACAATTAATGGGATCTTTAGGCAGACAACCTTAGAAATTGTCAAAGCATTTCAGTACCGCGTCTTCCTCAAACCCGCTCAGCAACTTTCTTCTGCCCAAGCCACAGCTCAACTCAATAAGCCTCTACTTGTACTTGAAGCAAAAGGCGAAGCCGTTGAAGAACTGCAAAAACTCCTCAACCACTGGGGTTACTACCTGACGATTGACGGGATCTTTGGGCAGACAACCTTAGAAATCGTTAAAGCATTTCAGCGCCGCGTCTTTCTCAAACCCGATGGCATTGTGGGGAATTTAACCTGGCAAGCACTTTACATCGGCTCTCCCAATATGCCGATTTTACAACGGGGAAGCAAAGGTCAAGCAGTCATTACACTTCAGGAAACCCTTCAAATCACTGGCCACTATACAGAGCGGATTGACGGTGATTTTGGCTCAATAACTGATGCTGCTGTTCGCAGTTTCCAGAAAGATGCCGGTTTAGTCGCTGATGGCATCGTTGGTTCTCGGACGTGGTATGCCATGAGCAAAATTTTTGCCGCAATGGGGTGCTAATTAAGGCTCGCTAAAAATCAGCAGTCAGTCCTAGCCCATAGTTTCAACTGAAACAAAGAGCGATGGAGTGGCTCCTTCTCAGTTAACTTAACAACACTAATCAGGGGTAATCAACATGGCTACAATTATTGGAACATCTGGAAATGATAATCTGCCTAGACTTACTGATCCAAGCACAGTCGGTAATGACAGCATCTATGGATTAGCTGGCAATGACACCATCAATGGAGGTGTTGGTGTTGACACAATGGTAGGCGGCATTGGTAATGACTTTTATTATGCAGACAGCACTAGTGATGTAGTTATTGAAGGTGTTGGTGCTGGCACAGATCGTATCTATGCCAACACAAACTACACCTTGGGCACAAATGTAGAAAACCTGTACCTTCAGGGCAGTGCTTATTACGGTTACGGCAACGCACTCAACAACTTGATTGTGGGTAATGCTCAGAATAACTATCTCTGGGGCGCTGCCGGCATCGATACAATGGCAGGCGGTTTAGGTAGTGACAGATACGATGTCAACGATACTACTGATGTGGTTATTGAAGGTGTTGGTGCTGGCACAGATATTGTCTACGCCTATGCTAGCTACACCTTGGGCGCGAATGTAGAAAACCTTCAACTTCTAGGCAGTGCTTATTACGGTTACGGCAACGCACTCAACAACTATATTGTGGGTAATGCCAACAATAACTACCTCTGGGGCGCTATCGGTGTCGATACAATGGCAGGTGGCTTAGGTAGCGACAGATACGATGTTAACGATGTCAGTGATGTGGTTATTGAAGGTGTTGGTGCTGGCACAGATATTGTCTACTCTTATAATGCCAACTACACCTTAAGCGCGAATGTTGAAAACCTTCAACTTCAAGGCAACGCTTATTTCGGCTATGGCAATGCTCTCAACAACTCTATAGTGGGTAATGCTAACAATAATGTCATCAATGGTGGTGCCGGCAACGATACGATGGCTGGTGGGCTAGGTAAGGACGCCTACATTGTAGACAGCGTCAGTGATGTGGTTACTGAAGGTGTTGATGCCGGAATAGAAGACGTTTATTCTTCTGCTGCCAACTACACCTTGAGCGCGAACGTTGAAAACCTGTTTCTCAGCGACAGCGCTTATTCCGGCAATGGCAATGCACTCAATAACTCTATAGTGGGTAATGATGGCAATAACGCAATCTCAGGGGATGCAGGAAATGATACGATTAAGGGTAGCGTCGGTAGCGATACATTGACTGGCGGAACTGGATTTGATTACTTTTACTTTTACTCTTCGACTGAAGGCATTGACATCATTACTGATTTTAAACAGCAAGAATTAGAACAAGATAAAATTGTGCTTTCATATGCTGGGTTTGGTAGCAGTATATTCACGTCATGGGAAATGCCTGGATTTTTAGATTCTTCACAGTTTAACATCGGCGCTGCGGCTTCTAATTCAAGTCATCGTATCATCTACAACTCATCAACCGGCGCACTTTTCTTTGATCAAGATGGTACAGGAGCAAACGCACAGGTACAAATTGCCGGCCTCTCAACAGGTTTAACTCTAACTAGCAACGACTTCCAAATTATTGTATAGAATCGCTCACTTGTTGGTAAAAGAGCAAAGCATTTTATTTTATAACTTCAGCTCCTTTGAGAGATCAAAACTTTCAGAGGAGTTTCTCTTAACAGAATTATATAAAGCAGATCGTAAGGAAAGGACGCAATTTTGACTAAATCGTCTCTCTGAATATTTATCTCAAATTAAAACTTAATTCTTGCCCCTTCCAGTAAAACCAGCAACAGTTTTAACGAGTCAAATTCTTTCTTAACACGATGCAAAACAATAGCTAGGGAGTTTGTACTTTTTATTGTATCAAGTTGCCAAGGAATACAACTCTTAATATTTAACGTTAATCAATAATTTGTAAGTTAGAGTTGTAACAACACTAATTTGGAGTAATTGACATGGCTACAATCATTGGGACATCTGGAAATGATAATCTACCTAGACTTACTGATCCAAGCATAATTGGCAATGACAACATCTATGGATTAGCTGGCAACGATACCCTCAATGGGGGTGTCGGTAGCGACACAATGGAAGGCGGTGCTGATCATGATATTTACTATATAGATACCCTCAGTGATGTGGTAACGGAAGCGGTGGCTGCAGGCACTGATGTTGTTTACGCCTCTGCCGGCTACACCTTAGGCGCAAACGTAGAAAACCTATATCTCCTAGGCAATGCTGATTACGGTTATGGCAACACACTCAACAACTATATTGTTGGTAATAGTGGTGATAACAGACTTTGGGGTTCTTTTGGCATTGATACGATGGTTGGGGGATTAGGGTATGACCTTTATCATGTAGGCAACACCAGTACTGTAGTTATTGAAGGTGGTGGTGCCGACATTGATACGGTATACGCAACTAGTAGCTACACTTTAAGCCCTAATGTAGAAAATCTTTATTTGCAGCAGAAAGACGCTTATTACGGCTATGGCAACGGACTTAATAACTATATTGCCGGTACTCCCGGCAACAACTACCTTTGGGGATCTGTTGGAGTTGATACATTAGTAGGTGGCTACGGTAATGACACTTACTCTGTAGAAAGCACCTATGATGTAATTATTGAAGGGGTGCATGAATCGTTCGATACCGGCACAGAAACCGTCTACGCATACAGCAGCTACACACTAAGCCCCAATGTAGAAAATCTCGCTCTCCTAGGCAATGCTTATTACGGTTACGGCAACGCACTCAACAACTTTATTGTCGGTAATGCCCAGAATAACTACCTTTGGGGCGCTGTCGGCTTCGATACAATGGAAGGCGGTTTAGGTAGTGACAGATACGATGTAAACGAGACCAGTGATGTGATTATTGAAGAGGCTAATGCCGGCACAGATATTGTCTACTCCTATGCCGCTACTTATACCCTAAGCCC
Organism: Microcoleus sp. FACHB-672; assembly: GCF_014695725.1. Lineage (NCBI taxonomy): Bacteria > Bacillati > Cyanobacteriota > Cyanophyceae > Oscillatoriales > Microcoleaceae > Microcoleus > Microcoleus sp. FACHB-672. The sequence continues at coordinate 68,722 of NZ_JACJOU010000009.1, forward strand.
GAATGTAGAAAATCTTTATCTTGTAGGCAGTGCTTATTCTTCAGGCTATGGCAATGTACTGAATAACAGGATATGGGGTCATAGCGGCAATAATTACCTCTTGGGTTTATTAGGAAATGACACCCTCGCTGGAGGTGCTGGCACCGATTCGCTTATTGGAGGTGCCGGCACCGATTCGCTTATTGGAGGTGCCGATGCAGATTACTTTATCTTCTACACTATCAGTGAGGTTAGTGAGGGTAGTGATGCAATCGATTTTAATGCGCTAGAAGGAGATAAAATTGTATTTTCAGATAGTGGTTTTGGCGACAGAGTAACCACCACAACAGGAGTTATACCTGGATCTCTGCTCTCTTCTCAGTTTGTTATTGGCGTTGGGGCAACTAATTCCAATCATCGCGTCATCTACAACTCATCAACCGGCGCACTCTTCTTCGATTCAGATGGTTCAGCGGCAGGCGCACAGGTACAAATTGCAAGCCTCCCAACAAGCTTAGCTCTAACTAGCAATGACTTCCAGCTTATTGCATAGAATTGTTAACCTGTTAGTAAAAGACCAAAGCAATTAATTTTATAACTTCAGCTCCTTTGACAGCTCAAAACTGGCAGAGAAGTTTTTTTTAACCAAAAATAAACGCAAGTTTTCTTGAAAGAGTAGAATCGCACACTGATAGCCGTCAGCAACTTCTATCCATTCCGAATCGCCGTATTCAAATCTGTGCGCTAGTCTCCAGGGCATAGCGAATCATCGAGTAACTCCATTGCTATTTCTATGTCTTTCAGTACGGCCTTAGATTTAGGTCGCTTATCTTTGAGTCGGTTAAATACGGTTCCCGCATCTAGCAGTTTGAGCGCCGGTGCTGCCGGCTCTGATTTCTGCTCGGCAAGCTGTTCTTTTAGCAGTTCTATCTGGTTGAGCGCGTCACCATGTTTTTCATGGAGTTGATTGCACTCACTGTCTAGGTCATTACGCTCTCGCTCCAATTCCTCAAGTCGATTTTGCAGTTGTGCTATCTGTGGCCCGGTTGTATCCGGGCTTATTCTTTTCCCAGTTGCGCCTCGACCGCTGCCGATAGATTGGCGTCGATCAGGCTGTTTACCAGCTCTCCCAAGCCGTGTTCGATTTGAGCTTTTATCTTCTCCACAAGCCGAGGTTCAAGCCGATCGATCAGCGATTCATCGTTAGTCGGCTCTGATTCCCTTACCCGGGTACTACCTAGATTAGTGCTAGGTACTCCATCTAGGTCATCTAGGTAATTCTTAAGATACTGATTTAGTAGAGCCGATGCGTTTGTGCCATTGTCTCGCGCTTTGTTCTTGAAGGCTTCCCACAGTTCGGCTTCAACGTTAAACGTGGCAAGCTTCTTGCCATCGCCGGTGTTGGACATATAGGTATCTTATCCTTCATATAGGTTTATCTAGGTCAGATTAACACTACCTAGATAGTTTGTCCAGGTAGACCTATAAATATTTTGATTTACCTATAATTACCTATATACTTTTTCTAGATACCCAGGTTGCTCATTGGATACCTAGACAAACACCTAGATTAATCCCACAGCCCTTCAAATCGTTGGGAGTTACCTGGTAAGCGTAATTAGCAACAAACCCGCTTCAGTTGCAACAAGCTGATTAAAAACAGAGGTTCAAGCCAACTTTCACCACACCACGGGGGATTCAGCCTCTAGGTTAGGATAACTTTGTTTCCTAGCATGGCTAAGAACTGATAAAGAGGCGACTGCGCCGCGAACTTGGGAGTCGGTGACTTCGAGGTATTTTTGCAACTCGGTTAGGGTTCTGTGTCCTGATATTTCTTGGATCACCCTCAAGGGGATGCCGGCGTTGCTCATCTGGGTGAGTGCGGTGCGCCTGAAGCTGTGGGTGGAGACTCCCTCAATGCCAACTCGATCGCAACCGGCTCGGAGAATTCGCGCGGCTGATTCTGGGGTGAGGTGTTTCCAGTGGTGCCGACTGTGGCGACCGGAGAATAAGTGCGCGTTTTGCTCTGGGGGCTGGTAAGCGGTCAGCAAAATTCTGAGGTCTTCAATCACGGGAATGGTGCGCGTGGCTAGCTTGCCCTTGGTGTTGCCTTTGCGGATAATCAGCGCCGGTCTGATTCGCCCTTGCCGGTCGTAGACATCAGTTTTGAGAAGTGAACACGCTTCTGCAATCCGGCAAGCTGCATAAAGGCACACTCCAAACAGCGCCCGGTCACGGTCGCTCTGTAATCCATCGTTAAATAGCAGCTCAATCTCCTCTTGAGCGAGAATCGCTGCTTGGCCGTGGCCGTCAATCTTCACAGCATAGGCTTCCATTCACTTTCCTCTCTCATTGAACAGCGTTGGGGGTGCGTGTGCTCCTCTCACTCCCTAAATTTGCCGCAAATTTTCCCCAACGAACAATTGGCACTCTACCAATTGGCAAGTGCTTTGGGCCTTAAATCAACCAGAGTTCGCCGTATCTACTAGATTTCGGCTATGTTGTGCTGCCTGCTTCAGTCCCCTTACAGAGAAAAGCAGGGCAACACACACCAAAAGACCGTGTAACTTGGTCAGTCTATAAAACTAAGCAGTTTCCATTCAAATAATTTTCCCACCGCGTAGGAAGCAGACTCAGATATTGCCGGATACTACGAGGCTCAAGAGTTTCCATTCAAATAATTGTTCCCGTGTGTGAGGAAATTGGATAGAGTACGCCAGCGGACAAGGAGGGCTGAAGTTTCCATTCAAATATTCTTCCCAGTAGGCGGGAAATCAAAGCTTGATTATCTTTGCTCGCTGCCATCGGAGTTTCCATTCAAATAATTTTCCCAACAAGTGGGAAACACGGGCTATTCACAATAGCAGGTGAAATGCCGATTGAGTTTTAGTTTCCATTCAAATAATTTTCCCTGCGAGGGGGAAATTAAATAGTTCTATTTTGATGTAAATCAAACATGGTTGTTTCCATTCAAATAATTTTCCCAATGAGTGGGAAACTATCCAGTACAACACAGACTATCAACCCACACCCTGGTTTGTGTTTCCATTCAACTAATCTTCCCAGCGCGTGAGAAACAGTACGTTATACAGACTGTGCCGGTATTTCCATACAAATTTGGTTTTCCATTCAAATAATTTTCCCAGCGTGTGGGAAACCAAGCTCTACGGTGCCACCTGAGGTACAAACAGCGATTGATAATTTTCCATTCAAATAATCTTCCCAGCGTGTGGGAAATGAAGATGATTTTGAAATCGTAGTCCCTGCAGCCATGTTTTCATTCAAATAATTTTCCCAGCGTGTGGGAAGCAGACGATCATAACCGAAATAGTGGCAGACGCTACTGCATTTCCATTCAACTAATCTTCCTAGCGAGTAGGAACTGCTTGTGACAAAGTGATGGCCGGATTCGGCGAGGCATTTGGGTTTCCATTCAAATTATTTTCCCAGCTAATGGGAAACAAAATGGGATGCGATACAGCGATAATTATCCACTTCGGGTTTCCATTCAAATAATCTTCCCAGTGCGCGGGAAATGGATAAGAAATCAAAAACAGGAGGGTTTGAAGTACCGTTTCCATTCAAATAATCTTCCCAACGAGTGGGAAACCTCTAGAGATAATTTACCTCAATTCAACCGTCTGTACTAAAAAGCGGCTATGTTCACCACCGATCTACGGTTCGTACCCAAGGACACACGTGGGTTTCCATTCAAATAATTTTCCCGGCGCGTGGGAAACGGCTTACTCAAGCAGTTTACTCAAACAATACACTCGTAATTAGAAAGTTTCCATTCCAATAATCTTCCCAATGAGTAGGAAATGCTAATCCCATTTGGGACTATGCTAGCGCTGAAGTTTTCATTCAAATAATCTTCCCAACGATTGGGAAGCTGTAACCCATTAAAACTCTTATTGGGCTGAGTGTCTAGAGTCAACTTTCGGCTGCCGATTTATGCCCAATCCTCACCCCATTGGCTTTCAATTTGGCGTGTGTCTTTGGGAATTTCCTTCCATTGAATATCGAGCGTCATCTGCTTTGGGTTTTCTGGAGCGGTTGCTGCAACCTTCAATGCTTTAAAGTAATCGCGTTCTTTAGGAGTCAGCGCAGCCCATACCTTAGTCAGTGTGCCTGCTGGTAAGCGCTGCCCGTCTTTGGTCATGGCAGCCTCAACAACCTCCCAAGCCCAACACTCCTCAATAGCCTCTCGCATAATCGCTACGAAGTCGATTTCATCATCGCTGACAGCACAGACAGCAGGTGACGGCACGATGTCAGAGCTGCTGACAGCACCAAACCCTTGTGGCTCTAGGGTGACAGCAACATCCTCAATTTTGGCGTCTCTATTTACTTTTGGTGTTTCTTCAGCAGCATCATAGTGAGAGAAATTTTCTTGCGAAAAAGTTTTGTCTATCTGCTGTCTGTATAGGCTAGAACCCTTATTTTCGTAGGGTGACAGCACACTTTTTGCTGCTGTCTGTGTGCTGTCATCTGCTGTCTGTGCTGTCTGTCGCATAAACAGCTCACTGGGCAGCGGAATATCATCGTCAAAGCCTTCTGATCGGAGCCGCACCCCTCGGATAACTCGCGCCATTTTCCCGCCAATACTGATACGGTCGCGAGAAACTTGCCAACCAAGTTGAGTTTCAGCAATCCGCACAAGCTCCTGAGAGTAGCGAGTGTTTTCCATTGGCACACGCCCAAAATCGTCACAGAATTCTCGGTAGTTGGTGTAGAGTCGGCTAACTTCGGTATAGGCCGTAGCGTCAGGAACTAACCGCTCCTCCAAGTGCAACCCTGCGGAATTAGTTTCGACCGTCTGCCGCCACGTCTGAGCTTTAAATTCTGGAATTTCACCCGCTCCGATACCTTTGATGAATTGCTCGACTTGAATATCTGGCAGCAGCAGCGCAACGGCTGTCAAAGCAGATAGCTCGCTCTCAATCAGTCCCTCAATCTTAGGGTTACGTTCATGGGCAGCGAGTCGATTCGAGAAACTGACAAGGCATAGTCTGCGCTCTAGCCCGGTGGTATCGCCGCTAAATATAGCTGAATTACTTACGACCGCTAAGCCGCCATAGAACGGGCTAGAGGCTGGTTTCTTGTAGATTTCTCGGTAGCTGATGTCATCGCCGCCGGTGAGGGCTTTCAATCCGCCATGATTGCCGTTCTTTCTATCCTCATCAGGGCAGATTACCAGCTGCGAATCAATGATGTTGGCGATGGTGTAATCGTCTGAAAGCTTACCTAGAGTTGCCGCTCGATGGTTTGGCTTTCCTACTAGCCCTTGCAGCAACCTGATAAAGGTGCCCTTACCGGCTCCTGGCTCACCGACCAGGTGTACAAACATTTGAAACTCAGAGAAACGCCACTTAAGAATTCCGTTGATGATAGCCAGCAATTTGAGAACCCGCTGCCCATCGCCGCCCATCGCTTTTGTCATGTACCCGTAAGTGTGTGGGCACATCTGTTGCAAAGCTTCCAGGGGATGCAACGCGCTCAGGTTATGCAAAATGCTGTACTGACGCGGGATAACGCTAGTGAATCGCATCCCTGCTGAATGGCTGAGTAAGTTGTCAGTCTCCATGTCCAGAACGCCATTATCAAAAGCCACGTAACGCTTGCGGTCGAACGTCACCCACTTTTCCAAAAGCAGCTCTCGCTTTAAAAGCTTGATGGTGTTCTCAACATAGCTATCAGTATCAAACTGGATATTGCGAGCCTTGATTTCTGTGTAGACTACCTTGCCGAATACGTCATCGTCTAAGGCTTCCCAATACTTCTCATTCCAGATGCGCCAAGTTTTCTGCTCGTTGTGGAATGCCCAGCGAGGCTGATACTTCTCAGCCAGCTCTTGAGCCATTTGCCTTGGTGTCGGTGGTTTGGTTTTCGATTGGTAGTCATCATCATTGCTGGTGAACTGCTTTTCCCATGCTTCAAGGGTCTGTGCCTTAGCAAGTACATCCCGCTTGAATTTATCGGCACCGTTTGCCTTTATGTAGTCATCCATCCCTTTTCCTTCCTCTTGTGACCATAGGCTGGTAACGTTCCATATCGGCACGTCAAATTTTTGCAGTTGACGTGCAAGTGTTTTTGCTGCCCGTAGAACGTCTTTGTTCGTTACGCAGTCGGCATCAAAAGCGACAATGAACCCGAAACCTGATCGAGCATATTTCTCTAACTCATTTACCAAGTAACGCTTGCCCTGTGGATCACTCTTGCGGCTAGTTAGCCCCATTTCTACCCCCAATAGGGCAATAGTGGCTAAACCATTAGCACACCCAGCAATTGCCTTAAAAAAGCCTTCTGTAAGCAATAAGCAGGGATGCCCCTCGATCATGTAGCAGGTTGCCTTGAGTGCTTCCAGGTCATCCCAGTATTTAGGGTTGTCAGGGTTATTAGGCAGCATCGCATCGTAGTCGCCTAGCTGCGAGCGATACTTGGCTGCTTTCTTTTCCTCTGGTTGTTTCCAGGGCTTGTCAGGCTTGAACTGTGCTTGGATGCCTTTGCCTTCAAGCCAGATGCCGGCAGATTTAGCTGTGTAGCCTAAAAACTGGGTAGCTTCTAGCTCATCCATTGACCTGCAATTTGCCTGAACCCATGCAAGAGGTAAACCACGTTTTTCAGTAAGCTCTCTGTAGTGTCGATGTTCTAAAGAATTCTTGCGTGATACTTGCAAGCCTTGAGATTGTTGTGATATTCTTGCAGTACATGAAACAATATTCGTAATCATTTGGCGCAACCTCCTAGTAGATGAGTGGGTAGCGCCATCTGCTTATTTGGGGTAATTAGGCAAGCCGGAATACTAGGTTTTGAACTTAGAGAAGCTTTTCTTCCGTTAATTGGGTAGAAAAATTGGTAGAATTTCTACCAATTTTCATCCTTTAAGTTCTGGAAGCCTTGCGGGGCAAGGGTTATAAATTTTGTGACCCCTTCCGGTGTCGCAGAGGTCAGTTCGCGGTAACCTAGTAGGTAAGTTTTGTTTTGATAAGTGGCTAGTAACCACTTGGGCTTGCCGTCTTTACCTGCAAAGTAGAGATGGCGTTTTTTTTAGTTTTTAAAAATGCCTAAAGATACGATATCACGCTACATCTGGATGCCGCATACATCTGCACGCTATTTGTAGCAAATGGTTTGAAAAGTAAGTAAGTAGTTCCAAATATTGCACCCTTAACTTTTTAAAAGGCAACCCCCATTTTACAAGCGTTTCAGCACGCCAGCTTGAACATTGAGGAATTGACCGTCTTAATTTTCAAAAATTAACCTTGCTATTAAGGGGTTACAGATTACTGGACTACCTAAGTAGTCCAGCGTGTAAACCTATATAAAATCAGGCACTTTAGGGCAAGACGAAATCACACCGGCGTAGCAGCGGAGGTTAACGCTTACACGCTGCCGAGTTATCATGCTTCACCCCCAAAGCGGTCAATCATCCCGTTAAGCCGATTCATCCCAGCCTTGAACTTGCGCCCCTTGCAGCCTAGAATTTCCTGCACGATGTAGGATTTTGACTTACCTGCTTTCAGGTGTGCTTCAAGAGCGAGAAATAGCGTATACTCCTCATCTTCGTTAGTGGGTAACGATTCTGGCTTCGATTCGGGTAAGCCGGTTTCCTGTGCCGGTTCGCGATCGCTTTCGGTAGCAACTTGCGCCGGTGATAGTTGTTTACCTTCCTCCTGTGCCGACAGTGCCCCGAAAGGCTCTAGAGTAAGCCCGGTTAGGTCAGGGACTTCTAGCGGTTGCTCATTAAATAATCCCGGTCGTTTACACCCCTTTAGCCACTCTAGAAGCGCGGCATCCTTGAGCGATCTGGCTTTATTTATAGCGATTGTGCCCAAATAGAGCCGATCAAACCCCTCGCGCATCGCCGCTTCACCTTCTATATCAAGGGTTTTAGCGTTCTCGTCCTGCGCGAGGATAATTGCCGGCAGTAGCACCTTACGCGCTTCCCTTGCAGTGGCTCTGATGTATGGTCGCCAGTTGTCGCAATTTGCTGCGATGGCCGGTGCTTCATCAATGATCGTGCTGCACATTGGGAAATCTTCAATCCCAAGATTCCGCATTTTGTAGCGGTGATCCATCTCCTCAATTTGCGCCGCCAAGTAAGCATCAATCGCCTTGAAATCCCGACCGCCGCCAATCACCGGCAGCTCGCCCCAGTCGCGCTTTTTATGGTGTGGGTCAAGCACTGTTACCCGTCCCCCCAGGCGTCGAGCGACTGCTTTGGCAATCGTACTTTTGCCGGTACCGCTGGCTCCCACAATCAGCGTGTTTTTTTGCCCCAAGGCATCAAGGTTACCGGGCTTAATCTCTTTCATTTCAATGATTGTGGCGTCAATGGTTTCGGCTGATGGGTTTAGCGCTTGGTGTATCCAGTTCTGGTGTGCGATCTCGCTTTCATCTCTAGCAATTGTCATCATCGGCTCAGTTCGCTGGAATATCGCACGGCCACGCTTGGCGGCAATCGCTAAGATGACTGAACCGCCATAAAAGACCGGACGCATTTTCCGCTCGGTGATGCTGCCAGAGGTCAATAAAAGCGTTGCGCCGATTACGGTTCCGCCAATCACGACCCCGGCGTCAATGTGGGTTTGCAAGTAGAACAAAATGTCCCTAGGATGCAAGGTTTTCATCACAGCACCCCCAGAGCCACACCGGCAATCGTTTGGATGATTCGATAGGCGATCAGCGCTCGAAGTTGTGGGTATCGGTTGCCCAGGAATCCCAGAGCCAACCCAAGCACGGCAAAAATCGCACCGGCAGCGAACGCGAAATGTGGCAGCCGTAGCAGGTGTGAAAAAAAGCTGAATGCAAAGGCAGTGCCCGAAATCCGCAGCAAGGAATCTAGGGCGATGTCAACGGGTTTTGTGGGTATCATTTGACCCCTCCCCGGACATTGAGTTCGATTTGTAACTGAAATTCTTGTGTAGCGCTACTTTGAGGCGCAAGGCTTAGGATATAGGCGTTCATTAGCGCCATGAGAAATCCCAAAGCCAGAGTCATTCCGAGGCTATCGGATGGCATGATGTATTAAGCTCCTTTCCCGGCTAGAACGGGATAGTGGGTCAGCTCCTGCTGGTGTTTGCTGCACCTTCAGGGGCGATATTTACTTCCATCTCTACACTACCGGCAGCGGAAGTAAAAAGAAAGACTTTGGAAAAAAGAATTTAGGAAGGGCTGCGGCAAGCCACGCACAGCCCGATCAACTCACGTCGGTATTTACCTCCCTAGCTTAGCTGCTTGGTAAAGGCTGATAATAGGAGGTGTGCTTCTAAGGAACCTAAAGGTTTCCTCCATGCACATACAGTTTTTAGGCTGCTGCGTAACTGCTTGGTGGTCTTCTAAGGAACCTAAAGGTTCGCTCCATGCACAGGCAACTCCAAGCAGCGAATTTATGCAACTTTACAGCCGACTCTCGACCCGCTCCCGTCGTGCGATTTCACGAAGAACCTGGCATGGTCGCCCCTACGATTACAGACCTAGGGGTGATTTGCTGGTGAGACTGAGCAAGGAGACGGGCTTGAGCATTTCCGGTGTTTATGAGCAACTGCAGAAAGAGCGGCGCGAGATTCTGCAATACTCAGAATTCCAATAACCCTAGAATTGTCTCAACATCTTTTAAGCTGGCTTTTGATTTGGGGTGCTTGCCCTTGAGCTGGTTAAGTAGCGTTCCCGCGTCTGGTAAATCGCTCTGTAGCGCTTCGCATCGCTCTGTAGCGGTCTGTATCGGAATCTCTGGCTGTAAAGCTGCTACCGTGCAAATTGCATCCTTAAGCAGTTCTTTGTCCTCGCGCAAGTCTTCCACTTCCTGCTCTAGTTGTCGTGTATTACCTGGATGATTGTCCTCGCTGACCGTGTAATACGTGGCTGCAAATTCTTCTATCACGTCTGCTCGCGTTGCTTCTTTCGCCTCAGCTATCTGCCCCAAAGTCTCCCAAGTAGTATTGGTTAATCGAAGGGAACGCACATTTCTCTGCTCATGCCCAATCTGGGTAAACAGTCCATCTTCACCACGCTGTTTTGCCATAATTGCTTTGCTCATTAGTTGTACCCTCTCCTACCCGAGAGGGTTTCTTTTATCGAGTATTACATGGCTGATCTAGGTTGTCAACCAAGTATTACATGGATCTCATAAAGAAAAAAACACTCCGTGTATTACGTGGGGAAAACATTTTACTGGCCGTGTAATACTTGGCTTATTCTCAAGAAGCTTTGCAAGGTCGCTAGAAAATTCTCAATAAAGATTTCATAGCAACTCACCGGCATCGTCTACAGCTTGTTGGCTGACTCCGATATAACAAGGAAAGACTAGCGAATGATGCGTGACCAGACCGTTGCTGGATGTGGCTGAGGGGTGTACCCGAATCGTGCATCATTGAGTATCTAATGGGAAGACCATGCAAATATAGGGATTTCAATAATTGTGGTGATGGAAATTGGTAATTCCGATTCAGTCTAATACTATTGTATTTTACCAAGCGCCCTCATCCTTATGGGTGAACTTATCGAAGGATTATGAACCCCCCAAAGGGATTAGCTTCTTGGGCGATGGTGATCAGGGATGTTGCTTTCTAATCTAGGAAGTGTAGAGATTCAACTCACTCAAACAACTGTGCAACTCGCTGATAAGCAACTTTCTTCTGCCCAAACCACAGCTCAACTCAACAAGCCTTTACTTGTAGTTGGATCAAAAGGCCAAGCCGTTAAAGAACTGCAAAAGCTCCTCATCCACTGGGGTTACTACCTGACGATTGACGGGATCTTTGGGCAGACAACCTTAGAAATCGTTAAAGCATTTCAGCGCCGCGTCTTTCTCAAACCCGATGGCATTGTGGGGAATTTAACCTGGCAAGCACTTTACATCGGCTCTCCCAATATGCCGATTTTACAACGGGGAAGCAAAGGTCAAGCAGTCATTACACTTCAGGAAACCCTTCAAATCACTGGCCACTATACAGAGCGGATTGACGGTGATTTTGGCTCAATAACTGATGCTGCTGTTCGCAGTTTCCAGAAAGATGCCGGTTTAGTCGCTGATGGCATCGTTGGTTCTCGGACGTGGTATGCCATGAGCAAAATTTTTGCCGCAATGGGGTGCTAATTAAGGCTCGCTAAAAATCAGCAGTCAGTCCTAGCCCATAGTTTCAACTGAAACAAAGAGCGATGGAGTGGCTCCTTCTCAGTTAACTTAACAACACTAATCAGGGGTAATCAACATGGCTACAATTATTGGAACATCTGGAAATGATAATCTGCCTAGACTTACTGATCCAAGCACAGTCGGTAATGACAGCATCTATGGATTAGCTGGCAATGACACCATCAATGGAGGTGTTGGTGTTGACACAATGGTAGGCGGCATTGGTAATGACTTTTATTATGCAGACAGCACTAGTGATGTAGTTATTGAAGGTGTTGGTGCTGGCACAGATCGTATCTATGCCAACACAAACTACACCTTGGGCACAAATGTAGAAAACCTGTACCTTCAGGGCAGTGCTTATTACGGTTACGGCAACGCACTCAACAACTTGATTGTGGGTAATGCCCAGAATAACTACCTCTGGGGCGCTGCCGGCGTCGATACAATGGCAGGCGGCTTAGGTAGTGACAGATACGATGTTAACGATGCCAGTGATGTCATTATCGAAGGTGTTGATGCTGGCACAGATATTGTTTACTCTTATAGTACCAGCTACACCTTAGGCGCGAATGTCGAAAACCTTCAGCTTCAAGGCGGTGCTAATGACGGCATTGGCAACGAACTCAACAACTCTATTGTGGGTAATGCCGCCAATAACATAATCTCAGGTCTTGATGGCAGCGATACAATGGCAGGCGGCTTAGGTAACGATACTTACCATGCAGAAAGCCCTGGCGATGTGGTTATTGAAGGCGTTAATGCTGGTACAGACCTTGTCTATGCTTATACCAACTACACCTTAAGTGCCAACGTCGAAAACCTATTTCTTAATAGCGGTGCTAATGACGGCTACGGCAATGCACTCAATAACTATATTATGGGTAATGCCGGCAGTAACATAATCTCTGGCGGTGCTGGTGTTGACACAATGGTAGGCGGCATAGGTAACGACATTTACTATATAGACAGCACCAGTGATGTGATTATTGAAGGCGTTAGTGCCGGCACAGATAGCGTTTATGCCTCTGCCAGCTACAGTTTAGGTGCCAACGTGGAAAACCTCTACCTCCAAGGCAGCGCTTATTACGGCTATGGCAACGCCCTCAACAACTCTATAGCTGGTAATATTGGTAATAACCACCTCTGGGGTGGCGCAGGAAATGACACTATTACTGGAGGTGTCGGCAACGACACGATTAGAGGCAGCGTCGGCAGTGATCTATTGACTGGAGGTACCGGTGCAGACTACTTTACCTTCTACTCTGCCACTGAGGGTAGTGATACCATTACTGACTTTAGTTGGGCACAACTAGATAAAATTGCACTTTCAGACAGCGGCTTTGGTGGCAGCTTAACCACCACAACAGGAGCCACGCCTGGATCTCTGCTTTCCTCTCAGTTTGTCACCGGAGCTGGGGCAACTAATTCCAATCATCGCGTGATTTACAACTCATCAACCGGCGCACTCTTCTTTGACCAAGATGGTACAGGAGCAGCCGCGCAGGTACAAATTGCCAGTCTCTCGACAGGCTTAGCTCTAATTAGCAGTGACTTCCAGGTTATTGCATAGAATCGTTAACCTGTTGCTCAAAAAGCAAAGCTATTAAGCTTCCTATCCAGCATTCAAAAGCAATTTTTTAGTCATACCATAGCTTTTGAGTGCATAGCTTTGAAGGGCAAAAAGCGATTTTCAAAACTATCATTACAGCAATTTTGGGGTGCTGGTGAACACCCCATTTTTAATGCCTTCACGCGGATGGCAGGCCGCTCCTTCTTAGCCGCTCGATTATAGCCCTACGTGTTAAGGTTAGGACAGTAATAGAATAGAAAAGAAAGTTCCGAGCCACCCAAAATAGTATGTCAGCTCCCTATAGTTACGAGTTGCGAACCAAAGCCATTGAGGCATTTAAGAGAGGACAAAGAAAAAGCTAAATATGTCGAAGGCTACAAATAGGGCGCAATAGCTTAGACTTGTAGCTAAAAAAAGAAAAAGAAACCGGAGACTATCAAGCCAACACGAGGAGATAGAAAGGCAGACCTCCCAAAATCAAAGACGAGTCAAAGTTTCAAGAGTTTATCAAAGAACATAAAGAGCCAACTCAAGGGAGAATGGCCGAATTATGGGGAGAGAATTTAACTCAACAAGCGGGTGAGCTATGCGTGTAAAAAGCTAGGCATTACTCGAAAAAAAACTACGGGTATCAAGAAAGAGATGAAGAACTCCGAGCAGAGTTCATAAAAAAGTTGAGGCTTGGCTAGCGCAAAGTCTAATGGCTCACTTAGAACTGGGAGATATCGTTATACCAATTCTTCAAACATTTACTACAGATAGTGCTGCCAATATATAGCCTCGTCCCACAATTGAGGCAATCACTTCTGAATTCATCTTTTCCAATTGTTGACTAATTAACAGCCGTAACTCTTCTAAGTTATTTGGTAAGTCTCATCTCAACCCCTTTTTTAGATACTGCCACACCTGTTCTATGGGATTTGATTCCGGACAATGGGCCGGTTGAAACATTAAAATAATATTGTTGGGTATTTTCAGCTTTTTTGCTTTATGAAACCTGCCATTGTCTAACTGTATGATCAAAATACTATCAGGGAATTTCTCTGCCACTAACTACAAGAATATCTCAAAGCATTGACTATTTAAATGGCTGAATTCGTAAAAGAAATGCTCTCCGGTCTTTGGCTCTACGACTCCATATATATAAGTTGCTTGAAACTTCCATTGGACTTGACCAATTGGTTTGACCCCACGAGCCGTAATTTTTCGGCCACTCATCGTCTTTAATCCTATTTGCGTTTCGTCTGAGCAAAAAAATCTAACCTTGTCGCCTAAACCCATTACTGTTATGGCTATCTGGCTCAGCATCGCTAGGTTCTCTACAAAGTTTTTTTAAAACTCTCTAATCTTTATTCTGAGTGTTCTTTGCTTTTCGGTCTCGCTATTTTAGGAGAAGCTTTTAATTTATAAAACACCAACTGGTGCACTGTTTTATAGTTAGCTACTACACCTAAATCTTCTGACAACCATTGACAGATTTCTCCATAACTATTAAATCCTTGATTTGAATGCAGTTTTTTTCTAAGGCTTTTTCTGCCCAAAGGGGTATTTTTCTGGGTCGGCCCCCTCCAACTTTTTTCTCCAAGAATTTTTCTAGCCCTCCTTGACGGTATTTGGCTAACCAATCTTGGACAGTCACTCTATTTCTCCCTAGAACTTGGGCAGCTTCTGTTACTGTTCTAGCTTTTTTTGTCTTGAGTAAGTACAACAGTTGTAGTCGTTCTTTCCCGGATCCGGTTTTTTCTTGGCTCAGCCGTTTCTTAAGTTCGGTTTCACTTTCGGTGATTTCTATCTGACAGACTCCGGCCATTTTTTTCTCTAACTCTACTCAGGTAGTAGTTTACATGATTTGTAGCACTGGTTTCAAGAATTGGTATTATTTTTGATAATGCCTCTTTTCATAAGGGGGAAATATCAGAGAAATTATCGAAAGTGCCGGATGCGAGGTCTGGTAAATACCCGCCTTACTCACAAGATTTAAATAAAATAGAAAATTGGTAGGCTGTTTTAAAAACTTGGATGAAACAGAGGCTGAAGGAATTTGAAACCATCAGGGAATATGTATATACAGCCCTCAAACAATGTTATAATGTTTTTGCCTAATGTTCTATGTATTTAATAATGTCTGAAAACACTTCAGTAATTTTTGAGAGTCGGCACCTTTAGACACAGGTTATTGCCTTGCACTAAATACCTGTTGTGCTGTCAAGCTCAATTGCGGAAATATTGATGATTGAATTCGGTCATTTTTCCGAAACTGCTTGAGCTGGTATTCGCCTTTGAGTAACTGGTAAATACTAAGCGTAGGTTGTTTTGGGTTGCCAATGTAGCGCCTACCGCCTAATCCTAAATAGTCTACAATCCAATACTCAGAAATCCCCATTGCCTCGTAGTCTTCTAGTTTCAGCGCATAATCATCGCTCCAGTTCGTTGAAACAAGTTCTACAACCAAAGGGATGGAACTCCCAACTGTGATAATGGATTCCTTTCCCCATCGGGGTTCGTTGTTCTCAACTCCCTGCTTATCTAAGACAATGACATCGGGTTCATAGCTTGATTCTTGTGCCGACTTGACAACGCATTCCTTGGGAATGAAATAAGGCAGTTGAGATCGCCGAATCTCTAGAAAAAACTCGCCCGCTATAAATCCGGCGATTTCCGAGTGCTTACCCGTTGGTTTTGGCACTTCAACAATAACCCCGTCGTGCAGTTCGTAATGCTGTTCTGAATTCTCTGGATACCAGGCAATAAATTCATCAAATGTTACTTGTTTTAGTAGGGCTTGAGCCATAGAAATTACTCCACCTCTATTTAAAACATGGCTTTCTGTGAAAGGTGAGAAGAGAGCGTATTTCAGCTTTCTTTTCACCTTTCTTACTTCACTTTCTTATGCCCACAGCACCACTCTGGGTTCATAAGGACTGCTGAGATGTGGGTGGTGAGGCAGCACCCGTAGGGAAACCCCTTGAAGACCGGAGGAGGTGTAGGTGATATTGCCGGTGTAAACGCTCAGGCTACTGTTATCTTTGCCTTGGAAATTCATCACCACCGGCATCCCATTAACAATCTCACCGTTAGCATCCACCGACCCTTGATAGAGTTCCACCTGCAAATCATCCGGTGTTAATCCTGCTAAGTTCAGGCGAACTTTAACGGGAATTGTTTGATTAACCTGTAGATCGGCTGGTTCAGCGATATCAATATCTTCAATTTTGATATCAGACCAATGTTTAAACAGGTTCGTCTTCCAACCGGCTAAGGTTTTAGCGGCTGCATGGTTGTCTGCAGTCATATCGCGGTAGCGGTCGCTCGCTGGGAAGTAAGCCCGCATCGCGTATTCGCCCACCATCCGGGCGGTATTAAAGTGGGGGCAGTTGAGGCGGATGGAGTCCTTCATCTTCGCTACCCAGCGACGGGGAAGCCCTTCCTCATCCCGGTCATAAAACAATGGCACCACTTCTTGCTCTAGCAGATCATATAGAGCGTTGGCTTCCACCGTGTCCTGATACTCCGGATCGTCATAGACTTCACCGTGACCGATCGGCCAGCCGGTGCGGACATAATCGGCCTCATCCCACCAACCGTCAAGGATGCTGAGATTGAGCAGTCCATTCATGGATGCCTTCATGCCGCTGGTGCCAGATGCCTCCCGTGGGCGTCGGGGGGTGTTTAACCAGACATCACAGCCAGAAACCATCATCCGCGCCACATTAATGTCGTAGTTGGGAATAAAGACGATATGCCGGCCCATTCCCTGTTCGCGAATCGAGTGGATAATCTCTCGGATGACTTCCTTACCGGGTGTGTCTTTGGGGTGCGCTTTGCCGGCAATCACAAACTGCACCATGCGTTTTTTCTGGCCGACGAGCATTCCGCCCTTAAAGCGCTCGGCATGGAGATCCAGCAAAATTCGCTTAATTCGGTCGATATCGCGTAAAAACAGGGTGCCGCGCTTATAGGTGGCAAACCGGCGGGCGAATCCAATCGTTAAAACGCCCGGATCGAGGACTTCTTGCGCCTCTGCAACTTCCACCGGCGACGCCCCGCGCTCCCGTAAGTATTTTTGCAGTCGCTCGCGCACAAACACCACCAACTCAGACCGGCAGCGTTCGTGATTTCGCCATAACTCATCATCGGGAATGGTATCCACGCGATCCCACAGGGAATTGTCTGCGGGTGTTGCCGGCCAAGATGGGCCTAAGTATCGGTCGTAAAGCTCCTGCGTGAACTTAGCCACACAGCTACGGGCGTGAACTCCATTTGTAATCGAAGTAACCGGCACTTCATTCACGGGCAAACCTGTCCACAAATCCTGGAACAGCACCCGCGACACTTCTCCGTGCAGCTTGGCAACCCCATTGACAAAACTCGCCATTTTAATCGCCAGCGTTGCCATATTGAACGGTGCTTGCTTGTCACCCGGATTTTCGCGCCCCAGCCCCAGAAATTCCTCTGTCGGCAGGCCAAAGGTGTTGGCGTAGTGGCCGACAAAGTGCATGATTTTGTCTGGAGGGAATAAGTCGAACCCTGCCGGTACCGGCGTGTGGGTGGTAAACACATTACTGGCGGTCACCACCTGTTGGGCTTCGCGATAACTCAGACCCTGTTGCATATACTCCTTGATGCGTTCCAGGGCTAAAAAGGCCGCGTGGCCCTCATTCATGTGGTAAGCCGTGGGTTGCAGTCCCAACGCCTTCAGCATCCGCACCCCACCAATCCCCAGCATGATTTCTTGGTGCATCCGCATATCGATGTCACCGCCATAAAGTTGGTCGGTGATGTCGTGGTCGTAGCGGTTGTTGGGTTCAATATTGGTGTCGAGCATATACAGCGGCACCGTGCCCACCTGCACCCGCCAGACGCGAGCGAAAACCTGCCGGCCTGGGTAGTCTACGGCGATCCGCAGTTCGTCCCCGTTGGCGTCTCGTTCCAAATGCAAGGGCATATTATAGAAGTCGTTAATCGGGTAACGCTCCTGCTGCCAGCCATCGGGGTTAAGATATTGACTGAAATAGCCTTCTTGATAAAGCAAGCCCACACCGACCAGGGGTAAGCCCAAGTCGCTAGCGCTCTTGAGGTGGTCGCCGGCGAGTATGCCCAAACCACCGGAGTAGATGGGCAGGCATTCAGCGAGGCCAAATTCAGCCGAGAAGTAGGCGTAGCACTCCTTCTGCTCTGTATGACCCCGATGTTTGCGATACCAGT
Organism: Microcoleus sp. FACHB-672; assembly: GCF_014695725.1. Classification (NCBI taxonomy): domain Bacteria; kingdom Bacillati; phylum Cyanobacteriota; class Cyanophyceae; order Oscillatoriales; family Microcoleaceae; genus Microcoleus; species Microcoleus sp. FACHB-672. Next base: position 86,619 of record NZ_JACJOU010000009.1, read on the forward strand.
TCCGCTCGGTCAGGTACTCGTCTAGCTGGCGGGCTGCCCGTTCCATGTGAGCCAGAAAGCCTTCATCTTCCGCTACTTCCTGTAGGCGATCTTGAGAAATGGTGCCTAGCATTAAAACCGGGTTATGCCGGCTCGATTCCCACAGATCGCGGTCTAGGCGTCGGAATAAGTCTTTGGTTTCAACATTCCAATCCCAGTGCAGATTGTAAGCAAGCTTGCGGAGGGGTTCAAGTTGCTCTGGTAGAGACGAGGAAACGTTAAAGGTACGAATTGGCTGCATCGGCAGATCCTTGTAGGGACGCTTGGACTGGAGACTAGGAACTAGGGAAGAAACAGAAAGTAGGGTATAGAATCTAGCCACTAGCCACTAGCCCCTAGTCTCTAGCTCATTGTCTCTTCAGTTCTGTCAAAATCATGGCGCTCTTAATACAACTTTTCGCATTTGCCGGGAAATTGGCCATTTCCCGGGACGGGCCGCTTGCCTGTCGTTGGATACCGCTTGCCGGTGGGGTGCGGTTAAACAGCCATCTTTCCCTGGATTGAGGCATGATCGATACAGAAGCTCATTGAGCTACAACAGGGTGCCATAACGGGTTTGCAGGATGTGTAGCAGCAACAGAGGAGCGAAATGCTAGAGCAGAATCGGCAGAAATTAGAGAGCGAGCAGCGCTTTCGAGCACTCATTGAAAATGGAACGGATCTAATTTTAGTTTTAGATGCTAATGGGATTTGCCACTATGCCAGTCCCTCTTTAGGGCGGATTTTAGGCTACGGCCTGAATGAAATTATTGGGAAAAGCGTGTTTGAATTGGTGCACTCAGACGACGTGGCGAAGCTGGATCAGATATTTGATTATGCCTTAAAAACCCCGCGATCACACTTGCCCATTGCTGAGTACCGAGTGCAGCACAGCGATGGTTCCTGGTCTATTTTTGAGGCTGTGTTGACAAATTTGCTGGATCACCCGGCAGTGCGGGGAGTGGTGATGAACAGCCATGATGTCACTGAGCGCAAATACTCGGAAGCGGCATTGAAACAGGCTGCTACTGAGGCTGAAGCCGCGAACCGGGCAAAAAGTGCATTTCTTGCAAATATGAGCCATGAACTCCGCACGCCGCTGAGTGTAATTATTGGCTACAGCGATATGCTGCTGGAGGAAGCTTTGGCAGTTGGCGATAAGGACACGGTGCGCGATCTCAAGCAAATTCGCACAGCCGGCGCTCATCTGCTGACTTTAATCAACGATATTCTAGACATTTCTAAACTCGAAGCCGGCCAAATGCGGTTATATTTAGAACCTTTTAGTATTGCCAGTCTTATTAAGGAAATTGTTAGCACAACTCAACCGATTGTTGATGGCAACGGCAATACTTTAAAAGTAGACTTACCCAGCAATTTAGACGTTATTTATGGGGACGCAACGAAATTAAGGCAGGCGTTACTTAACTTGTTAAATAATGCGGCTAAGTTCACTCAGCATGGCAAAATTATCCTAACCGTAAGTGAGAAAGAGGGGGAACCCGAGGCAGCCGATGGGAAGGAGAGCCGGTGGATCGTCTTCCAAGTTCAAGACACCGGCATTGGTATTGCCGCCGAACAGTTACCCCATCTATTTGAGGCGTTTACTCAAGCGGATGTTTCAATCTCTCGCATTCACAGCGGTACGGGTTTGGGTTTGGCGATCAGCCGCCGGCTTTGCGAGATGATGGGCGGTAAAATTACTGTTGAAAGTGAAGTGGGAGTGGGTTCGACCTTTAGGATTTATCTTCCTGCCGGCATGACAAATGCGAATACAAAAGTTGCTGCCGAGGAGGATGATACTGAATGATATTTTAGATAGAAAAAGTGCAGAAACCTCCATTTGCTGCCGGCACAGTCACCTGACAATCAGAAGCTAGAGATTTCTGCGCTACCGATTAATTTTCCTATTAACACCTCACGCCGCGTTAGAACTGGTGCGAACTTTGTCAATCGTTACGGCAATAATAATCACCAAACCTTTGACAACTAACTGCCAGAAAAATGACACGTTCATCAGCGTTAATCCATTATTAAGGAGGGCAATAATTAAAGCACCGAGTAAAGTTCCCCAGATCGTGCCAATGCCACCCGTAAAACTCGTTCCTCCCAAGATTACAGCGGCGATTGCATCTAGTTCATAGCCTTGCCCCAACATTCCCGTTGCACTGTAGAGGCGCGAGGCGCTCATAATACCGCCTAAACCGGAAAGCAACCCACTCACGCCATAGACAAATAACAGCACGCGATTGACTTTAATTCCTGTTAGTCGTGCCGCCCGAATATTGCCGCCAACGGCATAAATATGTCTCCCCAGAACCGTTCTTCTTAAAACAAACCAACTGGCAACAACGGCAAGCAAAGCAATGACAACCAGCCAAGGAACTGGACCGAGATAATTATTGCCGATCCAAGCAAAATTTAAATCTCGATTAAGAACGGTGGTGCCGTTGGCAACTAAGTACGCAACCCCACGTAAAGCTGTATAGGAACCAAGGGTGACGATAAAAGGTGGTAATCCTAAATAAGCAATGAGAGATCCGTTGAGTAAGCCTAAACCTAATCCCGCTAAGAGGGCAGCCGGTATGGCAAGCAAACCCACACCTGGAATCAACGAGACAAGCACCCCAACAACTGCCGTTACGCCTAAAATTGAGCCAACTGAAAGGTCAATTCCGCCTGTCAAAATAACAAATGTCATGCCGGTGGCTAGCACAATATTAATTGCTGCCTGCCGAATAACATTAACGAGATTTCCAGGCGAAAGAAAGCTTGGCGTAACGATTGAAAAAATAATACAAATTGCCACCAAAATTGGTAAAATACCGGCAACCTGGATAAAATTTCTCCAAGCTTGGCGTTTACTCGCTTTCTGGCGCTCGCCTACTGAAGTTCTGGTCGGTCTGATTTCGGTTTTACTCATGATTTCGCTACCTCTCTTGCCCCTGTGGCATAAGCCATGATGTTCTCTTGTGTAATCTTTTCCCCAGTTGAGCCGCCAACTTCCCCAACGAGGCTTCCCGCACGCATGACTAAGACGCGATCACTCATTCCCACAATTTCCGGCAGTTCGCTGGAAATCATTAAAATGGCTACACCTTTTGCGGCTAAATCGCTAATAATTCGATAAATTTCGCTTTTTGCTCCGATGTCAACGCCTCGCGTTGGTTCATCTAACAAAAGGACCTTGGGGTTAATGGCTAACCAACGAGCTAGTAATAACTTTTGCTGATTTCCCCCAGATAGATCCATTGCCCTAATGCTTGGACTGGCAAGCCGAATCCCTAAGTCACTAATCGCATCAGCTACAATTTTTAAGAGGGACTTTGAGTTGATAATGCCGGCTTTTGCTTCACGCTCCAGAACATTCAGGGTGATATTCTCACCCGAACTCATGTCTAGAAATAAACCGAGATTTTTGCGATCTTCTGGTACATAGGCAATTCCCGCTTCAATAGCATCATTGGGGCTAGAGATGTTTAATGGGCGCGTCTCTTTGATATCTTCTGGAACATAGGCAATTCCTGATTCAATTGCATTCGTGGGTTCGGAGATTTTCAGAGAACGACCTTCTAATTTGATTTCACCACTCGTCTTTTTGTCTGCCCCAAAAATTAGACGGGCAAGCTCAGTTCTGCCGGCACCCACTAAACCGGCTAAACCTACAATTTCGCCGGCATGAAGTTGAAAATTTGCCGGCTTTACCTTGCGCCCATCACTTAAATTTCTGACTTCAAGAACCACTGGGCCAGGGTTTATTTGACGTTTATGTTCGTATAAATCCTGTAAAGGCCGACCTACCATCATTTCAACTAAGCGTTCGGCGGAAATTTCTCGCTTTTCAAGAGAGCCAATATAACCTCCATCTCGGATGACACTCACGCGATCAGCCAGAGCATAAATCTCTTCCATGCGATGGCTAATATAAATCATCGCAATGCCCTCACTTCGTAAGCGGCGAACCACCTCGAAAAGCTTTTCTGTCTCACGATCTGAAAGTGCCGCTGTTGGCTCATCCATCACTAAGATGCGGCTTTTATGTTTGAGTGCCCTGGCAATTTCAACTTGCTGTTGTTCGGCAATGGAAAGTGTTGAAACCAGATCCCCCGCGCCAAAACTTGCATCGAGATTTTCTAGTACCTCAGTTGCCTGCCGGCGCATTCCCTCTTGATCAAGAAAGGTGCCTCCTTTCTTTAGTTCACTCCCCATAAAAATGTTTTCAGCAACGGTCAGATTTGGGGCGAGATTTAACTCTTGATAAATAATCGCGATGCCTAAATCTCTAGCTTGACCGGGATTTGTCATCTTAACCACTTCCCCGTCAATTCTTATTTCACCGGCATCGGCGATATAAGCACCGGCAAGAATTTTCATCAGCGTACTCTTGCCGGCACCATTTTCACCCATAAGGGCATGAACTTCGCCTGGGTAAATGGTGAGATTGACCCCATGCAAGGCGGTGAAACCGTTAAAGGTTTTTGTAATTCCTTGCATTTCCAGAACAGGCTTCGTTTTTATTGAAGTTTCAGTGCTACTTACCATCAGAAATTCCTGTTATTTAATACTTCGCGCTCCACAACGCGACAGATGATCAATTCATGAATAAGTGGAATTAACAAAAGTGTTTATTCACTGGTCCAGCCTTTATGCTGATTAACATTTTCACGAGTGATGAGTGTAACGGGAATCAGAATGTTGGGATCGGCAGGCTTGTTTCCTTTAATAATGTCGTTTCCAACTTCAACTGCTTTGGCTGCCATCCGAAAAGGATCTTGAGCTGCCGTCGCCGCAAATAGGCTTTTTTCTTGCTTGAGCGCATCTAGCGCTTCCGGTGCGCCATCGACGCCAACAATAAAGAATTCGCTTCGTTGTGCTTGTTTAGCAGCGAGTTCTGCACCAATGCCGGTTGGATCATTAATCGCAAAAACCGCATCAATTTTTGGGAAAGATGTGAGCAAATCGCTCATGACTCTTAACCCCCCATCCCGGCTTCCTTCGGCATTTTGATCTTTTGAAAGAATCTTGATATTGGGATATTTGGAAAATACGCTCAGACACCCCTCAACTCGCTCAATCACGGAAGCAACAGGAGGCCCATTAATAATCACAACATTGCCTTGACCTTTTAAGCGATCTGCAATGTATTTACAACTGACTTCACCGGCTTGCACATTATTTGACGTGACAGTGGCATCAACACCGCCTTCAGCAGCAGTATCAACTGCAATAATAGGAATTCCTGCTCGCTTTGCTTTTTCTACAGCCGCAAAAATCCCCCGACTGTCCGCAGCATTCAGTACAATCATGCTGACATCCGAGGCAATGAAGTTTTCAATTTGGTTGAATTGCTGATTTAAATCGTCCCCGCTGGAAACGAGCGTTGTTTTCACGTCTCCACCGCCTATTTTTTTTGCTGCCGCCTCAGCACCCTTCCCAATTTGTACAAAGAAGGGATTGCCGAGATCGCGGACTGTAACAGCAACCGATGAAAGTTCTGTGCCTCGATTCTTGCCGGCTTGAGTGTTTTCGCTATCTGCTGAACAACTCACAAGAGTGCCCGTGACTAGACTTAAAAAACCGACTGCGACCGCTACTCGTTTCACTTCAAACTCCAATGAATGAACGATCGGTTGAAGAGAGCCGATTGCTAATATGACTGTGCAAACCTAACAATAGCCCATGTATAGGATTGCCCAATACCTTTTGATTTTCTGCTAGTCAAATCTCTCTAATCCGATTGCCAGAATGCTTAGGAGAAGAGATGAATTAAGGAATACACCTCGTTCTCTCTTCCGGAAAATTGCTATTTTTTCTTAAAATATCTTAGAAATGGGGAAGCGTTCCTGTGCTTCAAATTAGGAGAAGTTTTTTGCAGAAGCCACACTTGCAAAGTCATATTAATTTTGACTCTCGCTATTTTTTATATTCTGACTTTAATACTAACTTGTCATCTATCTTTCGATTGATATAATGCTTTTAAAAAAGCTGCCTTGCTTAAATAAAATTATTAAATTTTGTGAAGATTTTTACGCAATCTTTTTTCTTGACGAACGAATATTGTTCGCTATTTTGTCAAAATAGCGAAGGCTAGTATTATACTTCAAAAATACAGGATTAATCTTAGAAAAAGTTAAAACTTAGGTAAAAGCTAACCCGTTTAACTTAGGAAGCTATACCCAAAAAAAAAGATAATAAAATGTTCGTTTTTGCCTGACCCTTGGACAATAAGCTAGGCAAAAACAATCTATTTCTTCAGAGAAAATTTTCTCAAATTAATCGGGTTAATTCCCCATTAAAAGTTAAAGCCGGTACGAATCAACCCTACCCATTGTGTATCGTTGCGGCTGTCATTTTCAGGATTAATCACCACCCAAAAAGCCGGAGTAATGGCAATGTTGTCATTTATCTGAAAGCGATAGAACGATTCAATGTGATATGAAGAATCTGGCTCATCACGCACATCACTGTTGATGACGCGTGCCGGCAAACCTACTAAAATACCGGGGAGGTTGCCTTCACCCCCGACATCTGGGAAACTCAGACCAATCGCTCCATACATAATATTGGCGCTATCACCTTTACCAACGTTGAGTAGAACCGAGCCACCTCTACCATCAGAGAGGTTGCTGTCACCAGAACTGTTGGCATAGGCATGGGTGTAAACGCCCCAAGCATGAACTTGAAAGTTAGGAGAAAAGCGGTAGAATCCTTGTATTCCTAGGGAATCGCTGGATGTAGCAATATTGTCTCCGAAGGGTCGTCTCGCCAGAAAACTGCCGGTATCCCCCGTGAGATCAACCTTGTCACTGGGTGCGTAGGAACCGGAATACAAAATACTAACGCCTCCCGACTTTCCATAGTAAGCAAGCTGAGCCAAGGCGTTGTAGGAACTGTTAAATATACCATTTTTTGGCCTTGGGATATTCGCATTACCGGATAAATAACCCACCGTTAAAACCAGGTTTTTGCTGATATCCCAGTTAACCGCACCGCCTCCACCGCCGCGCCGGTAGATGGGACTGTATTCTCCAAACTTGGAAGGAATTCCTAAACTATCGCTGGCGATGGTTGCAGGGGTAAGCAAGCCGGTAATATCAGGATAGCCAACACCAGTTGGCCCAATTGTAAGGGTGATATTCGGCGTAATTGGAGTGATATAGAGCAGGTGAGGCAGGATAATTTCGTTATTAAAGTTGCCATCAAAGTTTAATCGCGTCATATTTGTCCCCGTCTGTTCAGCAATGTTTCCAAAATTGCCGAATTCCATGCGGGTTCTAAGAAGATCGCGACCTGTAAAGCTGGTTTCAATATTTAATCGAGCGCGATCACTAAAAAAGGTTCTGGTATCATCGCTATCTCCACCAACGCGATCACCAAAGGTGTCGTTTACTGCCATGATAATTTCAGCATTTAGCTTAGTCGTGGTGGAGAATTGAGTTGCTTCTAATTCTGTGGTTCTTGCTTCTAGAGTATCTACTCGACCACGCAATGTTGTTAATTCATTGGCAAATTGGTCTTGCAGTTTTTGTAAGGTTACTAAATCTTCTCTGCTCACCTGGTTAGGCGCTTCTGTCCCCACTAATTCGCTCACAACATTGATACAGGCATTCAATGCGGCTGCAAATTCGTATCGAGTCATCGCCTGGTTCCCTCTGTAGCTGCCGTCGGGGTAGCCTGTGATGCAGTTGTAGCGCTCAACGAGCGATTGTAATGCTTGAAATGCCCAATCTGTGGGTTGCACATCCGAGAGTTGAGAGACAGAGTTGATCTGCGATAAGGGATCTTCAGCGACATTTTCTGAAGCTTCAGTCTCTATAGTTTCCATCGGCTCATCCGCAACCGAGTGATCTATGGGTATCGCCCAAGTTGCAGATGCGGCAAGTAAAAAGAAAGCCGGTGATGCGATTAGAAATGCACGAACCCTGTGAAAAAAACACTTAAACATCATAAAACATGACTTTTTAAGGTTGATATCTATCGCAACAAAGAAATTTTCAAGGTACTGGCAATTAAACGTGTGCGCGGCGATATAGCGAGTAATCGGCTCGCTGAAAACACACGTACTTGTTTTTGCTAATAATCGATTCCAGATTGGATTTCTAGATGCTTATATAAAGAAAGATATAAAGAAACACCCTCGGTTTTGCCTCCTAAAAATCCTGGGAATTTCTTAAAATATCTTAATAAGGATGTAAGCTCTCTAGCACTGAAAATCTGGAGAAAGTTTTTAACGAAAGCTACTAAAGCTTTTGTTTAAAGGCTTGCAGAGTTATATTAAATTTAACTCTCGCTATAATCCATGCTGATATTAACAAATCGGCTTTGCATCTATCTTAAGATGGATGAAAGATTGAGAACCTAGCTTAAATGCGTTAAGTTTTGTATTATCTCTGGTCAAGATTATTTGTAGGTTTAATTAAAAATAAATCGTTGATCGTTAATCAACTGTTGCTTGAATCGGTGAGATTTGAGATATCTGTTTTAAAGCTTTTAAAGAGCCTAAAATAGCTGAAACGCTATCATACATAGCAATTGCAAGATGACATAGAGGTTTAACCGGCTGCTGCTCAACCTTTATGCAACTTATAAGTGTGGCTGCTGATGTGCCGGCAGAAATCTTCCTTTATAGCGAGCGCTACAATAGTTGAGCCGAATCAGTTGAAACTCGCATCTTGTATGAGTCTCAGCAACCGCCAGAGAGTTGGCTCCTTCAGGGTTAGGATGAAACATCCTCACGCCTGTCAAAGTTAAGCAAGGATGTATCAATTAATACTATCGTTTGCAAACACGCCATAGGCTGCCGCTAAGGAGAGAGAAGGCAATTGCCGCGATCAACCATTGAGAGGGTGCTGGCGCTGTTCCTTGAAACAAAGGCAGCTGGAAAAAAGTAATGATTGCAGCCACGACACCCATTAAAGCCGCACCGGCAATGAGTCCAGATGCGTAGAGGACACCTCGCTCTAACTGATGACTAAATCCGCCTTTTCTGCGCTCGACAAATAACCGAATTAACCCGCCAACCATAATGGGTACTGCTAAATGGATGGGCAAATAAAGCCCAACCGCAAAGGCTAAGGTGGGTAATCCCATCATTTCCACACAGCCGGCAAGGGCGATGCCGGTGAGGACAAGTCCCCAAGGCAGGTTGCCGCCTAAAACGCCTTCGATGACGAGTTTGATCAGGTTGGCTTGCGGTGCTTTGAAGTTGCCGGCAACGATATCTGCTCTGAACAATTCCATTACGGTGCTCATGACTAAGGCAGTGGCAACGATTGCAATGATTTCACCGATTTGCTGGTTGCGGGGACTGGCACCGAGAAGAAAGCCGGTTTTCAAGTCTTGGGAGGTGTCGCCGGCCATTGCAGCGGCGATGCATACGAGTGCGCCGATTGTCAAGACTGCGATTTTGGCTTCTGCGGGGCTGTAGGCTTGTCCGAAAAGCAGGGCGCAGATCAGCACGGTGGCAATCGTCATGCCGGAGATCGGGTTGGAGGAGGAACCAATTAGCCCGACGATACGGGAAGAGACGGTGACGAAAAAGAAAGAAAATACGACAACTGCAATGCCGGCAGGGATGCCCAGTGGGCCGCCGGTTCGCAGGGGGAGGAAGGCGACTAAAAGGCCGGTGGCGATGAGTCCTGCAAGGACGAGGGAAAAGGGTAAATCTTCGTCGGTTCGCGCCACAGATGTTCTGCCGGTGCGCTGACGCAAACCAGCGAGGGCGACTCTCACGGATTCCCAGAGGGTGGGGGCTGATTTGATCAAGGTGAATAAACCTCCGAAGGCGACGGCACCGGCACCGATGTAACGCAGGTAGCGACTCCAGATGGTGAAGCTGTCCATCTGGGCGATGGGAGTAGTGAGTTCTGGGGCGATGGGAACGCCGGCAGCGCTGCCAAACAGATAGATGAGGGGGATGATAACCAGCCAGCCAACGGCACCACCGGCAAGCATAACGGCGGCGATTTGCGGCCCGATAATGTAGCCCACACCGAGGAGTTCCGGGGTGACATCTGCGCCGACTGAGGTGCGGAAACCCAGTCGGTTGATGGCGATATCGACTTCTGCCGGCCACAGGTGGGCGAATCTTTCTAGGGCGGTGTAGATTGCGCCAATACCCATGCCGGTGAATAGCAGTTGGGCTTGCCGGCCTCTGCCTTGGGCGGCAACTTGGACTTCTGCACAGGCAGTGCCTTCAGGATAGGTGAGGCGTCCGTGTTCGCGCACAATTAGTAGCCGGCGCAGGGGAATCATAAATAAAATTCCCAGCAGTCCGCCAAGGATAGAAAGGGGGAAAATTGGCCAGAAGCCGGGGGTTTCGCCCCAGAGATACAGGACGGGAATCGTGAAGATCACGCCGGCAGCCAATGAGTCACCGGAAGATCCAATCGTTTGCACCATGTTTGTTTCCAGAAGCGTGCCGCGTCCGGTTGCGCGGAAAATGGCGACGGCGATGACGGCAGCTGGGATAGAGGCAGAAACGGTGAGTCCAACTTTGAGTGCGAGATAGGCATTTGCTGCACCGAAAAGGATGCCGGTGGCGATGCCGACAATTAGAGATCGTATCGTCAGTTCCGGCATTTGCACATCTGCGGGGACTGCCGGTTGATATTCTTCTCCCGGTGGTAGGGGTTGGTAGGCTTGTGCCGGCAATCTTATTTCAGGTCGGTTTGCATCTTCAGACATAAAATATCAACTCTCTTTTGAGAAAGTAATAAAATTAGAAATAGATTTTCCAGATGTACTATTTTAAGCACTTTTGGTTTTATGAATCGCTTAATTTTTGCCGAACCCACCTTATCTAAACCGCTTCATCACTGGCAGCCGGCTACCTGGGAAGATTATGTGCAATTACGGGATGAGCCGGCAGACGAGGAAATTAGACTATTTTTTAATCAGAATTCTCTGTTTATTGACATGGGTAATGAAGGAATTGACCACGCGAGATTCAATAATCTCTTTACACTTCTGTTTGGTTTCTGGTTCACGCTTAAACCAGAACTGATTTTCGATGATCTGGGAGGATGTGTCCTTGAAAAACCTAACCACCAAGGTGCCTCACCAGATTTAGTGCTTTATATCGGGCAAGGTTCACCGCGCTGGCAAAAGGGAGAACCCCGCCGAATTAATCTGGATAACTGGCGGGTTCCCGATCTGGTGGGAGAAGTGGCTGACACAACTTTAGCAACGGATTTAGATGAGAAAAAACAACTTTATGCGGCTTTAGGAATTCCTGAATATTGGGTTGTGGATATCAGAGCAGAAAGAGTATTTGTGTTTTGCTTACAAGAAGCGGGAAATTATAAAGAGTGTCAAACTTCTGTAGCACTTGAAGGGTTGTCAGTTTCTTTATTAGAGGAAACTTTACAGCAGTTGAACCAAGGAACAAACGGCAGCGCAGCCCTGTGGTTTTCTCAACAGATTGCGAATTTGTCGGAGACTCAGTCCTAGTTGATATCTATCAAAAGTATTATCTGAAAAATATGAACGTGAGCAGCCCATTCTTGCCAAAGGTTCGTGGAGGAATCTTGCCGGCTGGCCTTTATCTATGGGAACAGAATGCTCCCAATCCAATATTTTTGTTTGAAGTCTAGAGTGAGCATTAATTCTTGCTAGCTCCTGTAGAGATTGATGAATTCTAAAATGGCTTGCTCTTGAAAGCCTTGTGCAAGTTTCTGTAGAGTTTGAGTAAAAGGAAGATATTTTTTATCCGATTGCTCTAGCAGTTTTGCCTGTTTAATGATGCCTTTTAAGCTGCCGCGCACAGCTAACTGGTATAGGGTTTCCAATTCCGTCGCAGAAGGTGGAATTATCTCGCTTTTATGAGTAAGTTGCTGAACAGAGGTTGGGTAGATTTCTGCATAAACCCATTCAATTTGCAAATGCTTACGGAGCTTTTCCAGAAGTTCTATTGCCTGCACAGGTTTAGGCAAAAAGGCATCTCCTCCAGCTTCCAAACTTTGATGCTGATCGGTATCAAATACACTCGCAGAGGAAACAATAATGATGATGTGTTTCAGATTCTCCGATTCGCGAATACGCTTTATCAGCCCAAATCCATCCAGTTCTGGCATGACTAGATCGGTGATCACTAAATCGGGCTGAAACTCTTGAACTTTCTGCCAACCTTCTTCACCATTGCCGGCTTCTACAACTTCAAATCCAATAGGTTGCAACAAGTTACAAATAACCGAACAGTTTTCCCACTTGTCATCCACAACAAGGATTTTACGTCGTTCGCCTTTGATGCCAACGATTTGTCCATGACGATCAACTTGAGCTGTTTTTATCCACTCGTCTGCTTGGGGTAGGCTGGCATCAAACCAGAAGATACTGCCAACACCCCTTTCACTTTGGACTTGAATGGCACCCCCCATCAGGCTGACGATCTTTTGGCTGATGGCAAGTCCCAATCCGGTGCCTTCTGCTTGGCGTTTAGCGTCACCGGCTTGTTCAAAGGGCAGAAATATCTTTTGCAACTGATCGGGAGACATCCCAATGCCGGTATCCCGCACTTCAAAGCGTATTTTGTCTGCTGTAGCAAAGCTAATGTTTAAGCTAACGCTGCCGTCATCGGTAAACTTGATTGCATTACCCAAGAGGTTGAGCAAAACTTGCCGCAACCGTTTTTCGTCGGCACGCACTCCGGTGGGTAACTCGGCGGGGGATTGGTAGTTAAAGTTGATGCCTTTAAGATCAGCGCGAATGCGGCACATTTCCGCAACGCCTTGCAGAAATGCAGGGAAGTGGAAGTCGGAGGGGTTGAGTTCCATCTTGCCGGCTTCTATTTTAGAGAGATCGAGGATGTCGTTGATCATGGTTAGCAGGTGGGAACCACACTGGTAAATCACATTCACCTGCCCTCGCTCCTCTTCACCAACCGTTTTAGATCGCTGCAAGATTTGGGCATAGCCCATGATGCCATTGAGCGGAGTTCTTAACTCATGGCTCATGTTGGCAAGAAACTCACTCTTTGCTTGGTTTGCCGCTGCACTTCGCGCCGCTTCGCGAACCGCAATTTCTTTAGATTGCTGTAATGCTGCTGTGCGTTCCTCAACTTTAAACTCTAGTTCTTCATTCACTCGCTCGATCCGTGCTTTTGCCTGTTCTCGCTCCATAACGACGGCTGACAAGATCAGTGTGGTAACGCACACTGTTCCAATAAACGCTTGCAATAGCAGTAGGGATTCGTTCAGGGTGCTGCGATTGAATGAACTTGTCCCTCGAATCGCACCGGCAATTGCCAATGCTGAAACTAAAAAGATTGCAATCGCGATGAATCGTTGTTCAGAACGAAATGCCGACCACAGTAATAGTGGAATCAACAAATATTCAACCGGATAGCCGAAGCCAAAAGCCACGATTCCCACGCTTAATAGCAAGAAAGCCCAGATCACAAGTTCCAAGCTGGACTGAACGACTCCTCGTGATGTGTGTTGCGTTGCTGCGTTTATGGGTTTGCCGGCTTGAAGGCTACGCTTACTGAACCAATGCTCAATCCAAAGCAGCAGAAGCGGTGCAATCACCAAAACGCCAATGGCATCTCCTAACCAGAATGTTAACCAGCTAATGAGGTAGTCTTTTCCCTCAATGAATCCACACAGGTACATGGTTGTCGAACCAAAGGTTGGACTCACCATACAGCTCAACAGTTCAATTCCAGTAAATTTTGTAACGTTAGGTGTAGTGGAAAATATATAGCGAGAACCGATGAAGCGTTTAATGAGATATGCGCCCACAACTGCCTGTAGGACGGAACCTGTGGCAATACCCAACCCAGAAATAATCGACATTGACAAAATGCCTGTATTTGCTGAAAAGGCCCATGTTGCAGCAACCAACGCTCCTAACCAAATGCCCCACCAAACTTGATAGCCCATGAGCAAAATGGCGGCAAGTGCAATGCCGGACGGTGGATAGACGGGCGTAATGAATCCCGGCGGAATTGCAAGATATTGCCCAAGTTTTGCTGTGACATAGTAAATGAGTGCAATCAAGAAGATTAGCAAAACTTGTTTGGAACGATTAAGGAAAGCTAGCAAATTCATAGGAGAGAGCCAGAGTTGAAGTATTCAAGGTTAAGCTGCTTCAAACCTTAACAAACCCAGATTTAAAGATAAAATAGCATTTTACCTTCCGGCTCTTCTGTAGTTCTGGTTGCTAAATTTCTTTTATTTATCTTTCTTAAAAAAAGTTGAAAAAGGGGTGAATGCCGACAATCTGTGCATCTTCAATCGGTTGTAGCATTTCTAACAGACAAGATGCCGGTACAGCAAGCTTTTCAGGATGATGATTATGAACCCATCATAGAGTAGGGCTATAGATAGCTTCTCGCTAATTGAAACTGATTGCAATAAAAAAGCCGGTGGAATGCCGGCTAAATTGATTGATCATAAAATTACCTTTAGCATTAAGTATTAGCGAAAAGGTTCAACTTTAAGAGATTGTCTAGTTTCAGTGGCTGGCTGGTTAGGCACATCCGCTCTCCCGTCCACAATGACAGCCATGACGATAATGACGCCAATGAGCAGCCCTAACAAACTTCCGAAGGGATTGTCCACTTCTTGAGCATCACAGGAGTTTTTACAAACGCAACAGACAAACAGGTGTGGCTTCTGAGGGTGCTGAACAAAATGGCAAGGAAGTTTTTGAAGATTTTTACCATCGTAAGGGCAGGACATAACAAAGAACTCCAAATATATATAAAGGTATATTGGGAGCAATGGGCTTTGATTATGCAGGTGGCAGGGCATTCTTGGGAGAAGTTATGTCACAAACTTTCCTGATTCATTACTGCATCTAACAAAATATCAGCACCGAAACGCACGGGATCGGTGCAAGGCAAACCGGCTTCTTCCTGCACTTGTGTGATTGCATCTCTGGCTGCCGGTTCATCTAAATGGTGAGTGTTGAGTGCAATTGCAGCCACACGCGCCGGCTGCAATGCACCACCGGCGCCGGCAACCGCCTCATAAAGCTGAACCACAGCCGGCAGCGGCGGAATCTGCACCTGGGGATGATTGCGAACATGAGTTTGACCGGCTCGATGCACCAGCACCAAATGAGTTGGCTGAGAACCGCGCAGCAGGGGCAACGTAGCCGTCGATCCCGGATGCAGCAGGGAACCCTGTCCCTCAATGTGCAAAATGTCATGATCGTTGCCAAACTGCATCACCATCTGTTCCACTGCGCCGGCAGCAAAGTCTACCCGCACCGCATCCAGCGCAATTCCATCACCGGCAATCATCAAGCCGGCTTGTCCTGTTGCCAGAAATTTGGAACGTAACCCGCGCCGCACAGATACCCGGTTCAACTCCAAACTCGTAGACATTTTGCCGATACTCATATCCGTGCCTACCGTCAAAACGCGCCGGCAAAGCAGTGATCGCGCCTTCGCACCGCCAATTGCCAAACGAGTCGGTTCTTTCCGCACATCCCAAATCCACTGTCCCTCCCGCAGCAACTCCCGAAATTCCTCATCTTTTGCGAGTTGCGAGTGCAACCCATTCACCACCGACAACCCTGCTGCTACAGCCTGCCGAACTTCCGCCAGCCATTCTGCCGGCAACGCACCCCCAGATGGCGCAATGCCGATTAATAACACATTGGCATTGTATGCGAGCGCTTCCTCAACCGAAGCAACTATTGGCACATCACGCGCAATGCCGGTTAATTCTGGCAGCGACTCACCCGCACATTGCCGATCAATTACTGCCACAATCGCCGCTTCACTAAAACGCAAAAGGGATAAGCCGGTTTTTCCAGAAGATCCACGAATCCCTTCATGCAATAAAATAGCCACTCGATCTTGATTTTTTAGCATAAAATTAACTAATTTCTAAAAATCGAAACCTAACTTTATTCCTCGCTCCCAATCATCTTAGAACACCAACAACAGACTATCCCTACATCTACGCTCATCTGCGAACACCCAACAGTACTTTATCGACTACATCTGCGTTTATCTGCGTGTATCTGCGGTTAAAAAATCCAATTTTTTCCTTACCCCCAATCCCGGCAAATCACTCGGCACCAAACACCCCTTTTCTATCACCGCGCCGGCGAAAGGATCATCTATCAGATTCAAATGACTATCTAAATCTAAATAATCTGCCAAAGGTGATAACTGAGCCATCGCAGTATTCGCAATCGAACTATCCGAATAACACCCAAACATTACTTGTAAGCCGCAAGCTCTTGCAGTATGTATCATCCGCAACGCTTCAGCTAAACCTCCGGATTTCATCAACTTAATATTAATACCATGCACCCGGTCTGCCAACTTGGGAATATCTCGACTTGTGAAACAGCTTTCATCAACAAAAATAGGCAAAGGCGATTTTGCTTTTAATACTGGCAAATCTTTTTCCTGTCCTGCCGGCAGCGGTTGCTCCACATATTTAACACCCCAATCTGCAAGCCACGAACACATTTTCACCGCATCATCTAAACTCCATCCCCCATTAGCATCAACACTTAATTGAGTCTTAGGGGGCGCTTCTTCCTTCACTGCCATCAGCATCGCCCGATCCGCTTCAATTCCAGCCGGACTGCCCAATTTTACCTTAACAAACTTGAATTTTGTTAATTTGAACCAATCTCGCACCCGCTCTTTTGCACCCTCTGGCGAATTAATTCCAATTGTGACAGAAACAGGGGTAATTGCTTTAAGATTGAGTCCCCACATTTGCCATAGGGGCAATCCCACTTTTTTACCTAACCAATCATGCAAGGCTGTATCGATTGCCGCACGGGCAGCAGAGGGTGTTTTAAGTTCGATGAATAATTGTTCGATTTGCTGCCCGTTGAGGGGATTCAATCCCTCGGCAAGTCTTACAAATGGCTGCAATGCTTCCAGGATATCCTCAGTGGTTTGCCGGTTACTTCCAATCGAAAACGGTGAAGCTTCCCCCCATCCTTCAATGCCGGCGTGTTCGATTCTAACCCAGATATTCGTTGTTTGGGCGGTAGTACCGCGACTGATGGTGAGGGCAAACCGTTTATGGACAGTAAAGGATTCAACGTGTATTTGCATAGGGTTGCGATTGGGGGCAAGCTTATTCTTTGATCATCCATTGAGATTAACATTCCGAGACTCACTTTAAGCCTTGATGTCTTCTTCAATTATGAACAAAAGATTTTAGAGTTAATGATATAATACAATCAAATTGTTTAACAATCTTTTTTAAACAAGGAGAAACCATGTCTTTACAAGAACTGAGAAAACAAATTTATAATTTGTCGGTAATGGAGCGCTTAGCCTTAATGGAAGCAATCGCACAGTCGCTTCAACAAGAACTCAGACCCCGACCAGATCGAGCTGCTCGCATGGAAGCATTAACGCGGCTGCGTGGAATTGCAAAAACAGATGAAGCCTCACCCACTGATGCGGAAGCCACCGAAGCTTATGTGGATTATTTAATGGAGAAATATAAATAATGCGGGTTTTGGTGGATACGAATATTGTTCTAGACTATATTCTTGATCGCGAACCCTTTGCAGCAGAGGCTTCTACTCTATTAGAGTACATCGCATCAGGTGAAATAGAAGGGTATGTAGCCGCCACAACCTTAACCAATATTTTTTATATTGTCAGACGGGCAACCCGGAGCCTTGAGCGTGCGAAACACGCTGTTTCTGATACGCTAACCTTAATGGAAATCTGCTCGGTTGACCAGAGCATTTTAGAGAGAGCTTTTGCCTTTAATTTAAATGATTTTGAAGATGCAGTTCAGATAGCTTGTGCGCTGGCAAATAATATTGATGCAATTATCACCCGCGACGCTCAAGATTTTGTAGATGCTCCTTTATTAGTTTTATCCGCCGGCGAATTATTAAATACTCGGCAAGCGCCTTAAATTGAGAGGCAAGTGGGGCAAGCAGCCGACACAGTTGCACTCTGGACAGTTCCAGAACCGAGGATCGATGTCTGCTGGCGCTATCAGATCCGCTGGAGTCACAAAGCAGTTGCAACTCCTACCCTAGAAAAATTGTATAAATGTCAGGTGTTTTAATCATAAAACCCTGACCTTGTAAAGACTTCACCGATTTTCTTAACCGCTCCCCCTGGATGTGTCACGCAAGTAGGGTCTAAGATAGTAAGGACTTTGCCGCCCATCTTGAATATGATATCTCGCCCTGAACCCTCACACGCTAGCTCTATCAGGAGGTCTGCCCAAATGCCTAACAAAATCTTGGACGCTCATATTGAAAACGCCCAGATTTTAATTAGTCCGATTGAAATCAAAGCCAAATTACCCTTAACGGTTTCAACCGGCAATCATGTTTTGCAATATCGCAAAGAAATACAAGATATCCTGGATGGGAAGGATAAGCGGAAATTTATCGTTGTTGGACCCTGTTCAATTCATGATGTAGATGCCGGCTATGAATATGCAAAGCGCCTTAAAACACTTTCAGAAAAAGTAAAAGATAAATTTTTACTGATCATGAGGGTTTATTTTGAAAAACCCAGAACAACCGTGGGCTGGAAAGGATTAATTAACGATCCAGACATGGATGATTCTTTTCATATAGAAAAAGGTTTACACCTGGGGCGTCAGTTCCTGATTGGAATTGCCGAATTGCAATTGCCGGCAGCCACAGAAGCCCTCGATCCGATTGTCCCGCAATATATCGGCGACTTGATTTCCTGGACAGCTATTGGCGCACGCACCACAGAATCACAAACGCACCGAGAAATGGCTAGTGGGCTTTCGATGCCGGTGGGTTTCAAAAACAGCACAGATGGTAGCATAGAAGTCGCTTTGAATGCCTTGCAATCAGCGAGCAAACCTCACCATTTCCTAGGCATTAATGCCAGAGGATTAGTGTCGGTTTTCAAAACTACTGGCAATGCCTATGGTCATATTATTCTCCGAGGCGGGAATGGTCAGCCCAACTTTTATCCAGATCATGTAAAAGCAGTAGAAGAAAGATTGCAAAAGGCCGATCTAGCTGTAAGGATGGTCATTGATTGCAGCCACGGCAATTCAAACAAAGATTACAGAAAACAAGGGTACGTTTTTGAGAATGTAATGCAACAAATGGTGGACGGGAACACGTCAATTGTTGGCTTGATGTTGGAATCGAATATCTATGAAGGCGGTCAATCGATTCCGATTCCAAGTCAACTTGATCAACTCAAATACGGGGTTTCTGTCACCGATAAATGTATCGGTTGGGAGGAAACAGAAGAAATGATTTTGGCTGCCTACGAAAAACTGCCATAAAAGCTTAGTGGGTGCATGGGGGGTGGTGCTAGGTAACCCTAATCAAAGCGACAATTCTTTAGATTCTTGTAATAACATCGCCCATGCCTCCCAACTTGAAAACAGCACGAATTATTGCCCTCGCCCTATACAGGTTGGGGCTATTTTTGTTTTTGTCTAACCACCCGGCTGCTTTCTCTAAAACAAAGCCGGCAACATCCTTGAAATAAGGAATTTTGAGTTAGCCGGTTTTATCGAAGCTGGCATTAAGGGAGTTTTTGGAAATAATGTTTGGTGATTGCATCAAGTTATATACAAACTTTCTAATTATTAGGTAAAAATGATTTATCCTGGCCGTACTAATCTAATAATTACTCTTATTAAAACTTACTAACTTCAAGGCGGGTTGCGTAAAATCCGGAAATTTACAAACTTAACAGAGACACTTAAAAAAGTGGCTAATTTAAACAAAATAAGTTTAACTTCAAGACTTTAATAATTAGTGGAAACCGGCTAAATGTGAGAGCAAGGCTAGTAATCACGTAAATTCAGCAAAATTCCTCTGGTTTCGGAAACTTGCTGAGCAAGAATCAGTCCTAACTTTAATCTAAGGTAATGATTTATGAGCTTTTCTCTGAAAAAGATTGAGCGTTATTGTTTTCGCGAAATAAGTAGTGGAAAATTTGGATTTTCTCGCCGCAAGCTGATTCCCATTTTTTTGTTAGCTGGAATTGTGTCCGCCGGCACAAGTTTTATGCTATTTAATCTTGTTGGGGTTGATAAAGCTGTTAGCCAAAGTGCCAATCAGCGTCAACAGACATTTACTAGCTCAAGTTTTCGGGCTACTTTGCAATATCCGAGTCACTGGAAACTAATAGAAGGTTACGATACATTTAACACGCGCTATGGCAGCTCTAATGGCTTTTTTATGATGTCCGCTATCCAAAATGAAGGAATAACTTTTGAGGCTTTGTGCGCTCAGGAAGCGAGCCACAAGCTCAAACCTTACGGCTCAAACCCTCGCATCCAGAAACTACAAATTCAGGGACAGCAAGCCTGTTTAATTTTGCCTTCAAAGGATCAAAATGAAGCCATGATGAACCAAGCTCAGCTCATTGTTCAAGCTCCGCGAGAGATAAAAATCTCTGGAAGCCGATACAAGAACTTTGTATTAGTGGCCGATAAATACCATATCCGAGAGCTTGCTAAGACACTGAAATTTATTTAGCTCAAATTCTTGTGAGGCAGGTACCTTGCTTGCCTCATAAGAAATGATTGAATTCTGATCTCGGTGCAACGGCTAGGGCTGTTTTTTTATTTGCTAACATAATATTTTTAAAGTTTAACAGGTATTTAGGATTGATAGCAATGTCTAAACGTATTTCTCGCCGACAGTTTCTTAAGCATAGTAAAGCTGGAATTCTCGGTCTTTCGACTTTTGGGTTAGTGAGCTTGGGGTGTAATTCTCGCGCTTCAGGACAGTTAAAAACCAATGTGCCGGCAGAAAAATTGATTGCCGGTCTTCAACAGCAAATCCCTCAACTCATGCAAAGAGCTGGGGTTCCAGGTGTTGCCGTTGCGATGGTTAGGGATGGGGAAATTCTTTGGAGTCGTGGCTTCGGAGTTAAAAATACAGACAGTGGGCAACCTGTCAATGAAAATACCGTATTTGCTGCCGCTTCTTTAAGCAAGCCGGTGTTAGCTTATGCTGCTATGAAACTGTACGAGCGGGGCGAATTAGACCTCGACGCTCCTTTAGCAAATTATACGGCTAAACCTTACATTTCTGATTCCAGAATTTGGAAAATTACAGCGCGGTTAGTGTTGTGTCATAAAACAGGGTTTCCCAACTGGAGTGGGGACGAGCCGGTTTGGATAGAGTTTACTCCCGGTGCAAAATTCAGCTATTCAAGCGAAGGTTTTCTTTATTTGCAAAGTGTTATAGAACGCATAACAAAGCAACCGTTTAATGAATATGTAACCCGCAATGTCTTCGCACCTTTGGGTATGACGAACAGCAGTTATATTTGGAAAAGTTCTTACCAATCTTCAAGCGCCAACGGACATGATAGGGATGGTGTTCCGTTTCCTGTCGGTAAACCCTCTCAAGCAAACGGTGCCGGCAGTTTACGCACAACGGCTACCGACTACGCAAAATTTTTAATCGCCATGATGGAACCGGCAGTGAATGATCCTTTCCGACTCAATGAAGTAAGTTTAAATAAAATGCTGCAACAAAACAGCGGAATTAGTCAATCTTTGGGTTGGGGTCTCGGTTGGGGGTTGGAACGCACCAACGATGGAGATTTTTTCTGGCACTGGGGAGATAGTGGGATCTTCAAAAGCTTTGCGTTAGGTTCCAAAAGATTTAAAACTGGAATGGTTATTTTAACGAATAGTGAAAATGGATTGAGGATTTGTGAAAATATTGTTCGGCTGGCAATAGGAGGACAGCACCCAGCCTTTTCTTTTTCGATGATTGATTACTAAGATAATTTTTTAAGGCTTAAGAAATGAAGTTAGCTAAATCGCCTAGAAAAGTTAAGCGGCTGAAACGGAGATTTGCGAGAGTGGCAATTCTAGGAATTGCTACGCTTATCCTTTGGATTGGATATTTAGCCGGCAGCATCTATTTTTACGGCACTCAAACAACAACTGAGTCAGCAGATGCAGCCATTGTCTTGGGTGCAGCCGTTTGGGATACAGAACCGTCACCCGTTTTTAGAGAGCGCATCAATCATGCAATTACTCTCTATAAAACGAATCAAGTTAAAAATATTATCTTCACCGGCGGACAAGGGGAAGTCACCGAAGAGGCAGAATCAATTGTGGCAAAAGATTATGCAATTGAGCGGGGAGTTGCGGGGGGAAATATTTTGACTGAAACGCAATCGCGAACAACATTTCAAAATCTTTACTATGCAAAGCAAGAAGCTGAAAAAAATCAGTTAAGTCAATTTTTAATTGTCAGCGATCCGTTGCACATGAAACGAGCGATGCGAATGGCGCAAGATTTAGACATGAAAGCAAATTCATCCCCAACACCAACCACGCGATATAAAAGTTTGCCGGCTCAGTTGGAGTTTTTGAGACGAGAAACATTATTTTACGGCTTATATTTAATCAAACGGTTATTTGAAATGCCGGCTCAAAATCCTCACACCTTTTAACTTTATTAAAAGTCTAGGCAAACCGAATTTGCTATTAGCCGGCATCGGCAGGCTTCACAGCGGCCTCATCCTTATGCCGGCTGCTGCATCAAAATTTCTTGCGGCCAAAGCATAATCTCTTCCAGATTCTCCCATGCCGGCGCAAAAGGTTGCATGGCTAAGGAACAAGACTTCCAGCTCCCTTGCACCGGCACATCGAGAAGCTGGCAGTTGCCCCCTCGGCGTCCTTCGATCGTGTAGAACCGGCAATTGCGACAAGTGGAAGTACAAGGGCTACTGGATTGCATAAAAGTTATCGCTCGAAAGTGATGCTTGTACTATGAAGCTTTTTTTTCGAGCGTGAAGTAGTCTAGGTATCAAAAAAGGGAGAAAAAGATTAAAAAAATCTGTTACTTAAAATTTATAAGAAACGGTAATAAAACAAATTTCGATTGCTTATAGAATTCACAATCTGCCAAGATGGCATTTTTTATTTCGTTTATATGATAAAGTCCGGTTAATTAAGGAAATTGACAAACTGATTCGTCAAAAAGTCAAAGGCTTTTAGAGAAAGGCTTAGAGCCGTTAAGCCCGGAGGCAAAATTCACAAGTTACAATCCAAACTTGCTCGGATCAAGCAAATTTTTCTCCCACGATCCCCAAACGGGGAAAACTACCCTCGATTTCTGATCCCCTTTGCCTCTTTCCTTCAATTGCAACAGGCAAGTTAAACCGGCAATCGCCCCTCAGCCGGCTCTCTCAGAAGCTCGCAAGAACGACCACAGTTGAGAATCTGTGAAATCAGGAATCACCATTGCCGCACCGACATCGAAGAGGTTTTGCGGAGGATGGGTTGAAGCAATGCCAATTGTATAAATGCCGGCAGCCACAGCCGAACGAATTCCAGAGGGAGAATCTTCAAAGGCAAGCGCTTCTTCTGGCTTTACACCCAAACGGCTCAGCGCCAATAGATAGGGAGCGGGATCGGGCTTTCCTGCCGGCCCATCTTCCGCTAAGATTACCTGCGGAAAAATCTCGATCAGTTCCAAAACTTCCAGCATAAACTCAGCATTCGCACGCGGGGCATTTGTCACAAGCGCCCGTTGCAACCGGCGCTCATCTATCCAAGCGATCACATCAGGAAGTCCGGGCAAACATTGAAGTTCAGTCGCCAGCCGGCGGAAGTGAGCCTCTTTTTCATCTGCAACCTGCTTGCCTTCAGATTCCGTCAAGTGTGGCAAAATATCTTGAACAATCACCGGATTGAGACGACCGCTAATCCGGCTTTTATAAAACGCCTGATCAATTTCTAAATCATGCGATCTCAGCAATTCTTGCCAAGTTAAAAAGTGGATCGGGTCAGTATTTGCCAGAGTTCCATCGAGATCAAAAAGTATTGCCGCCAGCATCGTTTCTCACCCATTCCTTAAGTCTGAATACCGAGGCTAATTATCGCCCGGAATTAGCAAATCTCTAGTTAAATTCCGCACCATTCCTCATTTATGGGAATGCCGGCTTAGATTGAGTTTGCGAAAATAACCGTCATTAATTTTTCTCTTTCTGACTCTTTCCTTCTTTCACTCAGCACTCAGCACTCTTTCCTCGCGCCTAATGCCGCAATCGCGACACCGGCAAGCAAAACCGCCGCACCTCCCAGAACCGGCACTGGCGGCACTTCCCCAAATAGCAGATAGCCAAGGAGACTCGAACCCACCGGCTCAAACAAAATTGCCAGCGTCACCAAGGTGGGTGAAATCCAGACAACCGCCCAGTTAAAACTGGTGTGGCCAATCAACTGAGGAAAAATGGCCATCAACAGTAGGTAGAGATAAACCTCTTTCGGATAACCGATGTAGCCGGCTCCAAACATCGGCGGCAGAGGCAAAAGCACGAGCGCTGCAACCGTGTAAGCCACCGCCGCGTATCCCCCGATGCTCAGTCCTCGCCGCTGCGCCTCCCGCCCTAAAAGCAAATACAGGCTAATGGCAACCGAACCCAGCAGCGCCAGAAAATCCCCCCATAGTGGGTTGCTGCCGGCATGAGCCGAACCTGCATCTCCGAAACCGATACACAAGCCGCCGGCGAAAGCAATGGCAATCCCAGCCGCTTGTTGCGTGGTGGGTTTCTCCTTAAACCACAGCCATGAAAGAATTGCCACCCAAACTGGATTGGTTGTGACGAGGGCGGTAGAGGCTGCAATTGAGGTATAAGAGAGCGAAGTAATCCAGGTGGCAAAGTGCAGTGCCAGAAAAAACCCCGCCATGCCGGCAAAACGCAAAGCACCCCGATCTAGCCGGTTAAACTGAATGCGTCGCCACGTTGGCAGCAAAATCAGGCCGGCAAGCGCCAGACGAGAAGCCGCCAAAACCAGACTGAATCCCACGCCTCCCGCGCCGGCTGCTGCAATGGCCAGCCGGATAAATATTGCCGCCGTCGAGATGGCCAAAATGCCAGCGCTCAGAACCAGCCCTACTTGCCAACGAGCCGGTGGCTCGGCTAGGCTCATCTACTCAATTCCTATGCCAAATTCTTCTATTTTGTCTGATCCTGAGCGCTTTTTTAACCCAGAGTTACAAAAAAGTTAGCGCCAAGTTCCCATAGGAAACCACAGACAGATTTGAGGAATTCTTAGCTATTTCTGCTAGCAAACCCGGATTTCTCCTTTGTGTCAAGAAGCAACTCTGAGTCGGCGATTCTTTAATTGATTTCTAGAACCTAGACCCGCAAATCGCCAGCACTCTTTCTTCAGGCTGGTTTCTATGTTTCTCCCGGCATATCAAAATTTGAGCTAACCGTTGCTCCGCATAATACTGATGGACGAACCAACCCAAAGGGGCACCGGCAATGATGCCAACAATCAAACCCGTAAGCAGGCTATTAATTAGATTTTTTCTACTGCCATCTGTTTTGCTAGGATTTTCATTCAATTGCTTTTGCATCTTCCAGCCCTCAAATACTCACCTCTTTTAAGAGAATCAAATGATAGCGCTACTTGCGTCCCTCTAAATGCTTATCTTATAAACTGCCGAATTCCTCTCTTTGGGGGGTTCCATTCAAAATTTTTTCTTTTTTCATTTACAAAGTGAACACTTATCAATAGCTCTCATTCTGCTAACCTTTAAAATAAGAAATCTTTTGGTTTTAGAGAAGTGTTATCATTTTGCGTGAATTGTTGCTGCCGAAAAAGCCGACTGTCTTAACCCTACAACGATAACGGCCTTTGCTCACAAACTTTGTGCCTCAGCCATGCGCCATTTGCCTCTAGTCCCTAGTCTCTAGCCCCTAGTCCCTATATAGGTCGGAGCATCTACGTGAAAAACAATCGAAACCGTCATCAATTTTGGCTTTTGCCGGCCTGTTGTACTGCTGGAATTGTCATGGCGCTGCTTTTGGGTTTGTTGAGCCGGTCGCCTGCAATCGCACAAGGGAAAAGCGATCCGATGACTGCCTTCAGTGCCACTGTAGCTTCGCCAAAATCGGAACTTTCTTTAATCAGTTACCCGCAAGATTATTCTGATGAGTTGCTAGCTGTCAAAAGCCCCGAACGAGTCAAAAAAGTAGTTCCCTCAGTTTCCAAAGCTCCAATCATTTTAGATGGTCGAGAACTTTTTTTACTCAGTCAAGCGGGAGATTATCCCGCTGAATTTCGCGCTGAATGGATTAATACTCAACTAAAACAGGTCGCTCAATCTTCCGTGCCGGTGACAGTCAAGGTTGAAGAACGTAACCAATTATCAACGATTTTACTGAATGATCAGTATTTGCTGACTGTCACCGAACGCGATGCAATTGACGGCATGACAGCAAAAGAACAAGCTGATATTTGGGCGAAACAAATTCAGCAAGCACTGCAACAAGCTCAGCAAGAACGCAGCGGCGACTTTATTCAAGAAGCCTTAATTCAAGTCGCTGCGATGATCATGTTTGCGCTGGTGCTTCACTGGTTTGTAGGACATATTTGGCGGCACTATATCGTTACAGGATTGCAAAGAGTGATGCCGGTGCCGGCAGGTTCCAATCCTGAATCTCATAAAGTAATGGATGTGTTGCTCAACCTCACTCTAGCGAGTGCGCGGTTGGGGTTATGGCTAGCCACAATTTTTAATATCACCAATCTATTTCCCTTAACGCGGCAGTGGAGTTACCGGCTCACAAATAGTTTGGGTGCAACGTTTACTTCTCCGATCCTCACCCTCAGCCAAAACGATTACTCGGTGACGGATCTCCTCATTCTGATGGTTCTACTTTTTGGAGTTGTTTTTATTTCTGGAATTGCCACCAATCTGGTAAGGTCTCGAATTTTAGGACTCACCGGCTTTAATCGGGGCGCACAGGAAGCTGTTGCCGTCATTATTAAATATAGCTTAATTATTTTGGGCAGCCTTGTTGTGCTGCAAATTTGGGGGTTAGATATTAGTTCCTTAACCATTCTTGCCAGTGCGCTAGGCGTTGGGATTGGTTTTGGATTTCAAGATATCGCCAAAAACTTTGGCAGCGGTTTAGTATTAATTTTTGAGCGCCCAATTCAAGTGGGAGATTTTATTGAAGTTGGAACATATATGGGCACGGTAGAGCGAATAGGGGCACGCAGCACCCTGATCCGAACGCTCAATAATGTTTCTATCATTGTGCCAAATTCCCGATTTTTAGAAACTGAAGTCATTAACTGGAGTCATCACAATCCAGTTTCCCGGTTGAAGTTGCCAGTTGGTGTGGCCTACGGTTCAGATATGAAAAAAGTTAAACAAGCATTGTTGGATGCCACGAAAGATCATGAGGGTGTCTTGCCCTTTCCTGCACCCCAAATTTTATTTATAGGGTTTGGGGAGAGTTATCTGGAGCTTGAATTACTTGTGTGGACAAAAGAACCTAGCAAACAATATATTCTCAAAAGCGATATCTATTTTCGCATTGAAGAACTCTTTCGGGAGCAAGACATTAAAATTCCTTTCCCACAACAAGATTTACATCTGCATTCTGAAGATTTGCCTTTGAGTTTGTCGCCTGAATTGAAGCGTATTTTATCACGTCTGTTAGAACGCTTAGGAAATCAGCAAAACGGAACATCTGATGGAAGAAAGAAGGCAGAACACGATAGAATTGAGCGGGATTGAAAGCACGCCTTGTCACCTCAAGAGTTTCCAGTAAGCGCGGGGATATGGCTGGCTTCTACCAATATTTAGATGTTGCCGACCTCAGACAAGCAGAAAAAGGAGAAATTACGATTTATGCCTAAAAAAACTCGCGGCGTTATTGCAGCCGGCCACCCGAAAACAGCAGAAGCTGGTGTTGAAATGTTGCGCCAAGGCGGCAATGCTTTTGATGCCGCAGCCGCTGCAATCCTAGCCTCTTTTGTCACTGAATCTGCCTTGACCTCGGCTGCCGGTGGCGGATTTCTTTTAGCACACACGCAAGATAACCAAAATATTTTATTTGATTTTTTCACTCAAACCCCACGTCGAAAAAAACCTGAGTCAGAATTAAGTTTTGTTCCGATTGAAGTTAATTTTGGCGGAGCCGTGCAAGAATTTCATATTGGGCTTGGTTCTATGGCAGTGCCGGCCAATCTTGCTGGGGTGTTTTACGTTCAAAAAAAGTTAGGCAGATTACCTTTTAAAGCCGTTGCAGAGCCGGCAATTCACTACGCACAAAACGGCATAGAACTCAACAATTTTCAAGCTTACTGCTTAACACTTCTCAGCCCTATTATGCTGGCTTCTGAAGGAAGCCGCAAAATATATGCCCCCACCGGCACGCTTATTCAAGCCGGCGAACAATTATTATTCCCAGACTTTGCCAATACATTAACCTACTTAACAGAAAAAGGAGCAAGAGAATTTTACGAAGGTGAAATCGCTCATCAACTTGTTAAAGACTGCCAGGATCAAGGGGGGCATTTAACCTTAGAAGACTTAAAAAATTATCGCGTTATCGAAAGAACCCCGCTGATTATAAATTATCGAGGCAATACTTTACTAACAAATCCTCCGCCGAGTTCTGGAGGCACACTGATTGCCTTTGCCTTAAAACTGCTATCCAATGTTAATCTAGAAAATCTAGAATTTGGCAGCCATCGTCATTTGCAAATATTAGCAGAGGTGATGCGTTTAACGAATGATGCCAGAAAAGATGGTTTAGATGGAAATCTTTATCAACAAGATGTTGCAGAGAATTTTTTAAACTCTTCTCATTTATCGAACTCGGTTAATCAATTAACAGAAATTTCCAGTAAATGGGGCAGTACCACCCATCTTAGTGTCGTTGATAGTGAAGGAAATGCTGCTAGTGTTACAACTTCCAATGGGGAAGGCTCGGGTTATGTAATTCCCGGCATCGGCATTATGGTCAATAATATGCTGGGTGAAGAAGATTTAAATCCCCAGGGATTCCATAAGTGGCCGGAAAATGTGCGAATTTCTTCGATGATGGCTCCCACCATTGTGTTAAAAGATAATCAACCAGAAATTGTCTTAGGTTCTGGTGGATCGAATCGGATCAGAACTGCGATTTTACAAGTCATTTCCAATATTATTGATTTTAAGATGCCGGTTGATAGGGCAGTGGATAGTCCTAGAGTTCACTGGGAAAATAATGTTTTTAATTTGGAACCAGGATTTGAAGGTGATGAAATTAAGAATTTAGGGCTTACTTCTAGTCTTCAGTTAGTTGAGTGGGAGAAAAAAAATATGTTTTTTGGGGGAGTTCATACAGTTTTGGAAACTTCGGAAGGAGATATTTCAGGGGCAGGAGATCAACGAAGAGGCGGTGTGATTCGAGAAGTTTAGGTTTTGTAAGGCAAATTAAAATATAGAGGATTGATTTGTGAGTGGTTGATCGTGATGGGAATAAATTAGCTTTTTAAAAAAGTTTAATTTTGTTTTTAATCGCAGGTAAACACAGATACGATTAACGCTTATATAGCTAAATTGGATGTTTTTAAAATTATGTATTTCGTACTATCTACACATTATATTTTTTAGAATTATTCATAGTTTTTATGTTTTTTATTATTGTTTCTGATTTAAGCATTCAGGTGGAGGTGAAGGGATCGAAGTTTCATTTAATAGAAATTTATTTTGCCAAATTTCTAAACTAAAATAAAATTGCCGCTCAATATCGATAATCGGATTTCCAACAAATTGTAAAAGTTGAGAATCGCAAGCCGGAGGCCGAAAGTTTGTTAAATATTCTACGAATTTATAGGGTTGTCCATTATATTGCTTAGCATCTTGAGGGTTCAGCGTGAATAGGGTGTTACGTGTGTTACAGCCTTCTTGATAATTGTGTACCAAGCAAAGCACAGTTCGATCACTCACCCGCCCCATTGTAAACAGCAAATTTTCCAAGTTCCCGCTGTTCTGAGTCACTTGCTCACTCAAGCGTTGTGCAAAACTATTGCAAGCTTCTTGAGGAGGTATATCAGAACTAAAATTCTGAGTGCTCCAGATAAATAGAGCAGCTTCTCTTTCACCGTTTCGAGCAACAGTGATAAAAAATTCATTACTGTAAGGAATACATTTAAAGATAGTTGCTTCAGATGAATTTTTTGTAAGGCTTGGAGGGGATACAACTGGTTGAGCTACAGCTGAATTTACTCTCAAGACGGCAAAAGTCAGAGAAGCGATTAGAAAATTAGCAGTAAACTTAAAGCACATCAATAGAGGACACCAACTTCTCCCAAGTTGCCAGCTGATATATTATGTTGTCGTTTAAATAATCCTGGTGTTCCTCAGCGCACCCTCACAACCCACACCGGCATCACGTGCTGCCTGTAGGGACACTGCCTCAGCAACGTGATTTACGTTGAATTAGCCACTTTTGTCTCCAAAGGGCACCGACGCTACAGACGTGCCGGCAAGGTGTGGATCTCAAACCGGCTTCTGCCGAGCAGCTTTAAAATCAAAATGCCGGCACTCCTCTGGGAAAATACACAGCTCGGCACGGTCGCTAGACCGGCAAAAATCTGGAGCACATAATAGTTTTAGTGCGAGATCGCACTTTTGCCAAGAAGTCCTATTTTGCCGTAGCGACTCAGTGCTAGGCTCGTGAATAGGTGGCACACACCGAGGATAGAGGAATGGAACAACAATGGCACGATATCGCGCAAACACTCGGTGTCATCGTCTGGGAAAGACAGACAACCACCTTGCAGTTTACCTTTGTGAGCCGGCAAGCCGAAGAACTTTTGGGCTATCCTGTCCAGGAGTGGCTCTCAAATCCGAATTTATGGGCGAACCTAATCCATCCAGATGAGCGAGATCGTACCCTAGCTCTGTATCATCAAGCCATCTCTGACGGAAAGCCACAAGAAATTGAGTTTCGTGCCGTGACAGCCGACGGGGGAGTGGTGTGGCTGCGTGACAGACTCAGCACTGTCAAAGACACCGAAGGCAACCTACAACGCCTCAGCGGTTTTCTCGTAGATATCCCAGATCGCCAGTCCGTAGAAATAACATTACAAAAAAGCGAACAGAAGTTTAGCATCTCAGTCGAAAATATGCTCGACTGTTTTGGCATATATAAAAGCATTCGAGATAAATTAGGCCGCATCACAGATTTTCAAGTCGAATATATCAACACCGGCGCTTGTGCAGATCACTTGTTTAGCAAAGAAGAACAAATTGGCAAGCGACTGGGTGAATTGCTGCCGGCATATCAAGAAACCGACTTATTTGAGGAATACTGCCAAGTCGTAGAAACCGGCATTCCCCTAAGCAAAGAATCCCTGATCTATGAAGATGTCTTTAACCAGCAACGCCTAGTCAAAGCTTATGACATCCGCGCTAGCAAACTAGAGGATGGTTTTGTCGTAACTTGGCGCAACATCACACACACCAAGCAAATAGAGCAAGAATTACATCGACGCGAGCGAGAAATTAGAACCATCCTTGAAAATGCGCCCTTGCTCATCGCCCGCATGGACAGAGAATTTCGTCACGTTTACGTTAACCCCGCCATCGAACAAGTAACCGGCATTCCCCAGCAAGAATTTGTCGGCAAAACTCACCGAGAATTAGGCAATCCAGAAGCAGATTGCGCGATGTGGGAAGCTTATTTTCACCAAATATTTACCACAGCGCAACCACTGACCATTGAATTTGAATTACCAACCGCCACTGAGGAAACGCGCTACTATTGCTCGCGCATGGTGCCAGAATTTGCCTTAGATGGTTCAGTCGAATACGTCCTAGGCATTGCCTATGACATCACCGCTCAGAAACGAACCGAAGCTGCGCTACGCGAAAGCGAATCCCGCGCAAGACGCATGATAGCGTCAAACTTAATTGGGATTATGTTCGCAGACTGTAACGGCAGAATCATTGAAGTCAATCACGCCTTGTGCGAGATTCTGGGATATACACCAGAAGAGGCGCTCTCTGGAAACCTGAACTGGGTAGAATTAACACCACCCGAATATCGGCACCTCGATTTGCAGGCGATCAAGGAACTGAAAAGAACAGGAACCCACACTCCTTTTGAAAAAGAATACATTCGCAGAGACGGCACCCGTGTCCCTGTTTTCGTGGGAACTGCTTATCTAGGAGGCCCAGACGAAATTGGCGTAGGCTTTATCCTGGATCTAAGCGATCGCAAACGAGCCGAAGCAGAACGTGATCGCCTCTTCGAGCAGTTGGAGTCAAAGGAGAGACTCTTGGAAGCCGTATTGCAACAAATGCCGGCCAGCGTCGTTGTTGCCGAAGCACCCTCAGGGCGTCTTGTTCTCATGAACGGGCAGGAGGAGCAAATCGTGCGCGGCCATTACCAAATCGTTGACCAAGTGGAAGACTATTTGCAGTACCAAATCTTTCACTCAGATGGCCGGCCTTACACTGCCGAAGAAATCCCCTTGGCAAGGTCTATCAAAACTGGAGAAGTCGTCATAGACGAAGAGGTGGAAATCGTGCGGGGAGATGGCAGCCGTGGCACGATGATTGCCAATTCCGCCCCTATTCGCGACGCTTCTGGGCGCATTGTAGCCGGTGTCGTGACCTCTTATGACATCACCGAACGAAAATTAGCTGAGGAGAAGTTGCGAGCCAGTGAAGAACGCTTTCGCGCCTTTTTTGAAGCTTCACCCATTGGAATTGTTGTCGCTAATTTGGATTATAAAATTGTTAATGTCAATCCAAGTTTCTGCAAAATGTTGGGATACACTGCAGAAGAATTAACCGAGCTGACGTTTATTGATATTACCCATCCGGAAGATATTGACTCAGATATGCGGCTGCTTGAGCAACTATTTGAGAGAAAAATTTCTAGTTATCAGTTAGAAAAACGATATATCAAAAAAAATCAAGAAAATTTGTGGGTAAATTTAACCGTGACGCTGGTTCGGGACGATAACGCTGAGCCGCTTTACGGATTTGGCATGATCGAGGATATCACCCAGCAAAAAGCCGCCTCAAAGCGCATCCAGCTTTATGCAGACATTGTTAAAAATGTGCCGGTGGGCTTAAGCGTTTGGCAACTGGAAGATAGCTACGATATGGGTTCTTTTCGACTGCTTACAATTAATCCCGCTGCCGATCAATCGAACGGGGTAGCGATGGAAGAGTTGATCGGAACCACATTGGCTGAGAGTTTCCCGCTAATGCTTGAGACACAATTGCCTCAAGATTGTGCAGAAGTGATTTACACCGGCACTGCCAAAGACTTTGGAGAATTGCTTTACAGCGATGAACGGATTACTGGGCAATTCTTTTCAATCAAAGCATTTGCCCTGCCCGATCACTGTGTGGGAATCGCCTTTGAAAATATCACTGAGCGCAAACAGCTAGAGCAAGCGCTGATCCAAAGCGAAGAAAGTTTTCGCTTCCTCGCCGACTCCATCCCTCAGTTGATTTGGACGGCACAACCTGATGGCCGGTTAGATTACATCAACCGGCGCGTTGCTCAATACAGCGGATTGAGCGTTGACAACGTGATCGGCTGGGGATGGCAACAGATACTGCATCCAGACGATCTGCCCCAGAGTCTTGATCGCTGGCAGCACTCTTTAAACACCGGCACGAAGTACGAAGTTGAATTTCGTTTGCGGCACTCGTCCGATGGACAATATCGCTGGCACTTGGCACGAGCCTTACCGATGCACGACGCAGAAGGCCAGATTATCAAGTGGTTTGGAACTTGTACAGATATCGAGGATCAAAAGCGGGCAGAACAAGCGGCGCAGTTTCTATCACAAGCGAGTACCCTGCTGGCTTCTTCCCTCGACTACGAAACGACTCTCTCCAGGGTGGCGCGTTTAGCGGTTCCCACTCTGGCAGATTATTGCGTTGTTGATATTGCCGAAACCAATGAGGTATTCCGCCGGCTGGCTGCGGTTCATCCAAACCCAATCAAAGAGCAGCTAGCGCGTGACATTGAACAGCGTTACCCAACCGGCCTGAATGGGGAGAACCCAATCGCTAGGGTACTGCGTACAGGGGAATCACAACTGTATCCACAGATGCCCGATGAGGTATTAGTTGCCACTGCCCTAAATGCAGAACACCTAGAGATGCTGCGCTCGTTGGGAATCAAGTCTTATATGAGCGTGCCACTAATGGCTCGTGGGCGGGTACTCGGTGCCATTTCCTTTGCCACAGCCGAATCAGATCGCCATTATAATGCCGCCGATCTTGCCTTGGCTGAAGATTTAGCCCGCCGCGCTGCTGTCGCCATCGACAATGCACTGCTTTACCGCGAGGTTCAGGAGGCGGAACAACGCAAAGATGAATCCTTAGCATTGCTCAACGCTTTGCTGGAAAGTGCACCGATTGGGTTTGCCTTTATGGATCGCGATCTGCGCTTTGTTCGCCTCAATCGTTCCCTCGCAGAACTCAACGGCATTCCTTTGGCAGATCACTTAGGACGCACTCTTGAGGAAATTTTGCCGGCGGAAACTGCATCCATCTCAACTGCACTTCACCGGCAAGTCCTGGCCACTGGGGAGCCGGTTTTAAATTTAGAAGTGGATGGCCAGACATTTTCGTCCCCCAATCAACACCGGCACTGGTTAGCAAGCTACTACCCGATCCGTTCCGGGAGTGGGGAAATTTTAGGTACGGGTGTGGCAGTGGGGGATATTACTGAACTCAAGCGGGCACAGGAAGCTCTGCGGCAGAGTGAAGAGCGCTTCCGCTTGCTATTTGACAACGCACCAATGGGCATCTCCATCGCCCGGAACGGAGTCAGTTTGTACGTCAACCGCGCCTACCTTGAGATGTTTGGCTACAGCACTGTCTCTGAAATGCAAGGCACACCGTTGCTCAATGATATTGCACCCCAATGCCACGAGGAGATCACTGAAAGGATTCGACAACGAGATCGAGGGGAAAGCGTTCCAAATAGTTATGAAACCCTCGGTCAAAGAAGGGACGGATCAGTGTTTCCTTTTCAGGTTTATGTGGCCCGGTTTGATTTACCCGATGGGCCGGCAAGCACTGCCTTTATTCGTGATATTTCTGTCGCTAAGCAAATCGAGTCTGAACGTGCTCAGCTTTTGATTAAAGAACAGCAAACCCGGCAGCTGGCTGAGCACACTGCTGAACGGATCGCCGGTTTGCAATACGTCACTGCCACCCTTTCGGAAGCACTGACAGCCTTAGAAGTTGCAGATGCGATCCTTACTTCAGGATTAGCCGTACTGGATGCAAATGTCGGACTTGTTTCTTTGCTCAATGACGCCGGCACGGAATTTGAGAATATCCGGATCGTGGGCTACTCGCAAGATGTTGTGGACGCATGGCCCCGTTTTGCAGCGGATGCGCCCGTACCCATTGCGGATGCGGTGCGGCGCAGACAGGCGATTGTGCTGGAAACACAGGCAGAGCGTAACGCCCAGTATCCCCATCTAGTGTCTGTCCATGTAGAATCCACGGCCACTGATGGCGCTTTAGTTGCCATCCCGATGATCGTGAACGAGCGCGTTGTGGGCGGACTCGGTTTGGGCTTTCCAGAGGATCGGCAATTCAATCAAGATGACCGCGCTTTTATGCTGGCGCTG
Organism: Microcoleus sp. FACHB-672; assembly: GCF_014695725.1. Classification (NCBI taxonomy): domain Bacteria; kingdom Bacillati; phylum Cyanobacteriota; class Cyanophyceae; order Oscillatoriales; family Microcoleaceae; genus Microcoleus; species Microcoleus sp. FACHB-672. Next base: position 121,985 of record NZ_JACJOU010000009.1, read on the forward strand.
GCCCAGCAGTGCGCCCAAGCTCTAGAGCGAGCGCGTCTTTTTGAAGCTGAACGGTTAGCCCGCGCTGCGGCTGAAACGGCGCTAGATGCGCTCAAGCAAAGCGAAGCTCGCTTCCGCACAATGGCAGATAACTCACCGGCATTTATCTGGATGGCCGGCACTGACGGACAATGCACCTATTTCAACCAACCTTGGCTAGACTTTACCGGCCACACCTTGGAAGAAGCACTCTCCCTTGGTTGGTATGAAGGGCGACATGCTGACGATGTACAGCCTTGTGTGGATGCGTATAGGGTGGCATTAAACCGGCTGGAAGGCTTCCAAATAGAATACCGGCACAAACGAGCAGATGGTAAATACCGCTGGATTTTCGATACCGGCGCGCCGCTTTACTCTCCCGATGGCAGTTTTGTCGGTTACATTGGCTCTGGCATCGATATCAGCGAACGCAAGCAGGCAGAGGAAGCGCTGCGCGAGAGTGAATCCCGGTTTAGACGCTTGGTAGAGTCCAACGTGATCGGCGTGATCTTTTGGGACACCGCCGGCAACATTACCGATGCCAACGATGCCTTCTTGCAAATGGTGGGCTATACCCAGGAAGATCTGCAAGCCGGCAAGGTGCGATGGAAAGACATGACCCCTCCTGAACAGTTGCATCTGAGTGAGGAGGCGATTGCTCAACTGCAGCAGTCTAAGACGGCGAGTGCCCTAGAAAAGGAATACATTTGCAGAGACGGCAGCCGCATTCCCGTTGTACTCGGCAGCGTCATGTTTGAAGGCTCTCAGGATCGCGGGGTCAGCTTTGTTCTCAATTTAACTCAACTCAAACAAGCCGAGTCAGAGCGCCGACAGAGTGAGGAACGCTACCGTCGCATCGTGGAAACGTCTTATGAAGGGATTTGGACAATTGACGCCCAAGGGCACACAGATTTCGTGAATCCCCGAATGGCAGAGATGCTGGGCTATACCGTGGAAGAGATGATGGGGCGTCCGATTTCTGATTTTACGGACGAGCCGGCCCGCATCGCATCCGAGGGAAATATTGAGGGGCAAACCCAAGGAACTAAAGCACTGAGTGAATGCCGGTGGCGTCGCAAAGATGGTTCGGAGCTTTGGACACTGAATTCTAGCAACGCCATTATTAATGAGCGAGGAGAATTCACCGGCGAGATCGCCATGATTACGGATATTACCGATCGCAAACAAGCTTCTGAAAAGCTGTGGGAAACCAATCAAACCCTTAACAGCTTGATTCAAGCTTGCCCCTTAGGGATTAGGGTGTTTAATCTCAATGATGCGGTTGTAACTTTATGGAACCCAGCCGCTGAGCGGATTTTTGGCTGGAGTGAACAAGAAGCACTGGGCGGTTTTCTGCCTTCAGTTCCAGAAGACAAACGAGAAGAATTTCTGGCAAACCTCGCCGCCATCGGGCAAGGTGAGGAATTAATTGGGGTAGAGTTGCGCCGGCAGAAAAAAGACGGTTCACCCATTGATATCGCCGTTTGGGCGACTGCACTGCAGGATGCAAAAGGCCTAAAGAGCTGTCTGTCAATTGTTGCCGATATTAGCGACCGTAAGCAGATGGAGGCAGAACGCGAGCAACTTTTAGCTCGTGAACGGGGAGCACGCGCCGAGGCTGAAACGGCGAACCGGATCAAGGATGAGTTTCTGGCGGTACTTTCTCATGAGTTACGTTCGCCGCTGAATGCAATTTTGGGGTGGGCGCAGATGCTGCGGACTCGTAACTTTAATGCAGCAACCATTTCTCGCGCCCTAGAAACGATTGAGCGCAACGCCCGGTTGCAAACCCAATTGATAGAAGATTTGCTGGATGTTTCGCGCATTCTGCGGGGCAAAACCAGCCTCAATATAATGCCGGTGAATTTAGTCTCGACTATTGAGGGGGCGCTCGATACGATGCGACCGGCTGCTGAAGCGAAGGCGATTAAAATTGAGCGATTGCTTGATCCGACGGTGGGGTTGATTTCAGCCGATCCAGGCCGGTTTCAGCAGATTGTCTGGAATTTGCTTACCAATGCGATTAAGTTTACCCCGTCGGGAGGGTGTGTGACGATCCGCCTTGCGGCTGCCGGTTCTATGGCTCAAATTCAAGTCAGCGACACCGGCATTGGCATCGCCAGCGATTTTCTTCCCCATGTTTTTGAGTATTTCCGTCAGGCAGATGGCTCAACGACACGGGCGCACGGCGGACTGGGTTTGGGTTTGGCAATTGTGCGCCATTTAGTAGAACTGCACGGCGGCACGATCCAGGCGGAAAGTCTGGGTGAAGGACAAGGGGCAACCTTCACCGTGCTGCTGCCACTTTTGAAAAGACAGCCGGTAGAAGGCAGAAGGCTGCCGGCAGCAGAAAATTCTCCCGTTCTTCCCCTCTCCTCCTCTCCCCCTGTCCCTCTCTCCAACGTCCGGGTACTTGTGGTTGATGATGAAGCTGACACACGAGACTATATTGTTACGGCACTAGAGCAAAGTGGCGCTGAGGTAATCGTTGCAGCCTCCGTAAGTACAGCATTTATCGCTCTACAGCAATTTCAACCCAATGTTTTAGTCAGCGATATCGGAATGCCTGGGGAGGATGGCTACTCCTTGATCCGCAAGGTGAGAGCTTTGGCTGCGGATCAGGGGGGAAATATCCCTGCGGTGGCGCTAACCGCCTACGCGATGGAAGAGGATCGCCGGCGCGTGCTTGAGGCCGGTTTTCAGAAACATTTGGCTAAGCCGGTGGATGCAGATGAGTTGATTCAGGTGGTAGCGCGTCTGAGCGGACGCCTGGAAGATAATACTCTGGGATAAGAAGTAGTCTAGAGGATTGGTAGTAATGGTTTCAAGAATTGGTATTAAAAATTTCGACAATATACAACTAGATAAAAAAACAAGCTCTTGCCTAGAATTTGACAAAGAGCCTGCATCATCCCATTAAATTGATAAAGTGCCGGTTTTTATTGAATTAAAATGATCGCTTCTTGAATCTTTGCATTCAGAGCGTCTTTTAGCCCTAACTCAACTTTTTCCATTAATTGATCAAAAGTTTCCTGATTCGCCGCCAGTTGTTCTTTAAGAACCTTCTCCAACTCCGGATTTATTTCCTTGCATATACTGTCAATTTTACTGTCGCTTAACAAATTTGAACGCATCCAACCGGGAACATCTAAATTTGTTTTAATCGTATCTTTAACGCCCTTACGATTTAGCTCCATTCCTGCCGCTAAAGCTGAAGCTCCATAAACGAGGGCGATTGGCCAAGCTAAATGTCCAGTTAAGATTAAAGTCAGTAGGCTAGCAAGAGTGCCTCCACCAATCACCACATTGATGATAAATGACACGATTTCGGCAAGAATCGCATCTCCGATCTGAAGTTCCGGATTAACCGCAGCCGGCGCGATCCCTTCCTCAAACCTTAAACTACTTCTGGGAATCTGAAATTTTCGACAAATCGGATCGGTTTTATCGGCTAACTCAGGCTGAATTTTGCTATTAAACCAAGCCAGACATTGGCTATTGATGAGAGCCTGAGTTTCATTACTTTTAACCCACTGCTCCGCTCGCTGTTTCATAGAGACTTCGAGATCAGATAAAGTTCTAATTTTGTTATGTTGCCAATCTTTTAACCCAGTTTTAACGATGGATTTAATTAATTCATCTGAAAGTGAGTTGGTCAATAATTCTATTAAATTTGGCAGATTTTTTTCAATGAGATTTCTGAAAAAATTTGAATCAAATAAGTAATTCATTTCTTGTTTGAAAGCAGCCGCCCGCAAATCCCATCTTCCCACTCGCGCTAAACCCAGTGCAATGCAGCGCTCAGGTTCTGGATCAGGACGAACTTGCGTGTCGGGTTCGGGGAAGGTTTTCTCGCAAATAAGACGGGTAAACTTCATGCGAGATGCCCCACCTGTCATTAGCACGACTTTCGGTGCAATGCCTTGTTTATCAAGCTTTTCTTTCGCCACCGTGACTGCTTCACGAAATGATTGAATCCAACTCTTTTTCCCTAATTCAACTAAGGGGTGGTTTAAAATTTCCTCCATAATTGATTGATTGACTTGGGGGATAAAATAAATTTGTTCGTTAATCGACTCAAACCCCCGTGCAAAAGATTGAGGGGAACTGTAAAGCTGTTCGTTAGAAAAATAATCTTCCTTGGCTTTGCGGCAGGCAAGTTCACAGCGAGCTTTGTGATGTGAATATTGAGAAAAAACTTTCTCAAGTAATTCTTTTTGCTCGTGATTGGCTAGCGTACGTTCAAAAATTGCTTTATCAATTAGAGAAGCCCCCAGCTCATTACTGCCAAAATCTATGGGGATTTCGGATAAGCTTTTAACGAGAGTAAAATCAGTTGTTGAAGAACCAATATCAACAATGAGTACCGATGAGGTCAGCTTGTTGTATTCAAGTTTACCGGCTTCCTTGGCTTGCATAAAAGCCGCTCGTGATTCTGGGATCACATTCAGCAGCGGAATTCCAGCTTCCTGAAGCAGCTTTTGGTACTCTTCACGATCTTCTAGTGACCAACCTGAAGGGCAACCTACATAAAAATAGCTGTTTTTCTCGCCTTGAATTTGCTTACTTTCTTTCAAAAGAGAGTAGTAGGTTTTTAAGAAACTTCGGAGGGTTTCTCGATAACTTGCATCTTGATTAGGTTTTTGCTTAAAAGCGATTTGTAGCTGAGTAACCCCAACTTGAATTAAGGCTTGCTCTCCCACAAGATAGCCAAGTTCAGGATGCCAACCTAGGGCAGTAATTTGATTTTTTTTATTGTTAACTTCCAGCATTTCTGGAGGTTCAATGCTTTCGATTACAGCTTTGGCAACGGCTGTTTCTCCATGTCCCAGGTCGAAACCGATTGTTTCTAAAGTTTCCATGATTTTACTAAAAATTTTAGTCTTGAATTAAACGATTCGGCTGACTGGGTGTTAATATTGATTTCTAATTTCCCAACTTAAAGCAACTGCCGGCTCACCGCACAGTTTCATTATAACGATCACTTTGTGGGGTAATGAGATTAGCCGGCTCAATCACTCGACCACGCCGTAGCAAGCTATCACCTTTAAATAAGGCCGGCGTGATTGTCACGCAGTCTTTAGTCGCGGGATCAATGCTTGGCTCAAAATCAAAATACTCACGAGAATTTTTTGCCTCATGGGGCTGATAAATTTGAGCGCGAATTCCCTCTTCCATCAAAACTTGTGGCAACATTTTTGTTAGTTCAATTGCCATCTGGGGTTTATTCAGGACTGACGCGCCCCAAAGTCTTTGGATCAGCGTTAACAATTCTGGCAATTCTTCTAACCCACTGGAATCAGGGGTTCCTTTAACATCTATTGCCCGTGCAACTGCCTGGTCGATTGTATTTAAAGCATCCGCAAGGTTGCCTAACAAAATTTGACTATCAACGCGCACAACCGGCAGCGTCGTTTCTGGAAGCAGCGGAACAGTTGAATTCTTTTCGCTGGTTTTTTTGTCAAGTTTAAGGGCAACTTCTAAGCCAATGACCACTGACACCAATAAGGTCGGCATCCACACTTGCGGGTCATTTGGCATTAAGGAAACTAAGGAAGTTAAAGTTCCTGCGCCGGCAAGCGCCTGTAAAACTTTTAAAATTAACTTATTCGGGGCTAACTTTGCAGCTTGGTTAGAAAGTGATTGGGTTGGTGGAACAGAAAATTTAACCTCATTAGCCGCACTCAAAGCAGCAACAGACTGGCGCAGGCTTTCTAGAAAAAAGGAAGCCAGACGTACCTGAGCGACATTAAGATCACCCATGTAACTTCTTTCTAGATTATCAAGCCGGTTTTGAACCAATTTTACGACTTGGTCAAGGTTGCTTGCCTTATCTATATCTCTCTGGAGTTCACTGCGTTCTTTGTCAAAAAGTGTTATTAGCGTTTTCATCGCGATCTTTAAAACTTCAGCGTTAGCGGAATACTTATCCACAATATAGCGTCAGCTAGGTATCACCTTTCAAGCTCGGACGCTTTATGACTGAGTTCACCGCTAAAATTTTTCCAGCCTCTTTAAGTTAGTTTGCCATAGATGTTGGGTGGAAAACCGACCTTTGTGTGTTCTGGATGTTGGGTTGAAGCCGGCAACTGTACTGGCAATCGTTAAATTGATTCACATCGCAGCTTTGAGATCCACCTTCTCGTAGATACTCATCGCCTAGGTTATACAGGTATGATCGAGCCAAAGCCGATGTAGGGATAACCCGCAACTTTAGCTAGAAAAGTCAATCGCGAGAGGGGGGAAATGCTGACAGTCGTTTTAATCGTCAATGCGCTCATCGCACTCTTGTGCCTTTATGTGGCGTGGCAAGTGTGGAACTTGCGGCGGGTGCTGGCCAATGTCGCAGATACACTAATCTCTGTTGAGCGCAACACTTATGCCGTGCTGCATGGCGCACCCAATGCCATTACCACAGGGCAACGGGGCACTCGCCAGCTGCGAAAACAATACCGGCAACTGCAAACACAACTTCAGCGGGCCGAACAAGTGTTGGGCCTCTTGAGTTTAGGCCAAACGGTATGGCGGCGTCGCTCAACAGTGGTGCGCCGGTTCAAACCCTGAAAAACAGCGGTTTCCCTAGTGTAAAAGGAACAGCCCAGTTGCTTGACACATGATCCGCTTAGAGAAAGCCGGTACGCGGATCAAGCGCTTCAGACCTGTGCTAACCTACAGGCGGGTTTAAGGCGCTTTGCAGTATTTAGGAACAGGTGCCGAACGCTGTTATCAGCCGGACTCAACCTTTAGAAGCTTGAATCGCCCATCAAGACTCCTACAATTGGTGTAAGAATACAAACCGAACGATGTCAAATAACCGCTCAGGATTCTTTTTTGGGGGTGTGCTGTTAGGAGCCGCCATTGGCACAGTAACTGGCCTGCTGCTGGCCCCTCGTACAGGCCGCGACACACGCAAGCTGCTGAAAAAATCTGCAGACGCCCTCCCGGAATTAGCCGAAGACTTGTCAACCAGCGTACAAATGCAAGCGGATCGCCTCTCAGAAACAGCGCTGCGGAATTGGGATGGAACCCTAACTAGATTGCGCGAAGCCATTGCCGCCGGCATAGAAGCCTCTGGGCGAGAGCGTCAAATCCTTAGCGAAACAGAAGCCGCAGATTCCCTAGCGTCCCGTGCTCCGATGCGTGATGCTTACGGTGACGTCGTGGCTAACTCGACTGGAGAGGTAATCCCAACGGAAATGCCTCAGGAACGCTAAAGTTGAGTCTAGACAGACCCTTACAGACTGATTGCCCACCCCCTGCTACTTTCAACACAATTCTGTGATAGACCCCATTTTTTGGCTAGGACTGTCAATTTTGCTGGTTGCAGTCAGTTTAACTGCTGTTTTGGTGGCAGCCTTGCCGGCCTTACAGGAGTTAGCTCGGGCTGCGCGGAGTGTGGAAAAATTAGCTGAGACATTATCGCGTGAGTTGCCCCCTACCCTGGAAGCTATCCGCCTCACGGGCATGGAAATCAGCGATCTAACCGATGATGTCAGCGAAGGAGTCAACAGCGCCACCGATGTTGTCAAACAAGTCGATCAAACCCTTGGCGGCGCGAAGCAGCAGGCCAAAAAAGCGCAAGTCACTACTCGCAGCGTTTTTACCGGCATCCAAACTGCTTGGAAAACCTTTACGCGTCCCTCTGCCGGTTCAGAAACCCCTCGCCGGCCTGTAGGCCGTCTTCCAGCGTCTCAAAGACCCCCCTTCGAGGTTCGGGATCGCTTGAATTCCCCAGAAGAATCTCGGCGCAACGGTGAGGACGTTCCTATGGAGCAAAACCCCAATGCTTCCCGGTTGCAGCCCCGCCTTGAAAATGCCGGTCAACCTGATTGGGAAATTGCTCCACCTCCTCCCTCAGATATTCCCCCACCTGACCGTTAAAAATCAAGTTTCAAAAAGACATTTTTTAACGGTTAAGTTTCCCTGATTTCATTTTTTTGATTAAGCAATTCAGGCACCAACTCTTATCTTTCGGAAGTTCCCGCAACGCATACCTAAACTGGGATTACTGTCTTCCGACATATTATAAAGGGTGGAGTCTTTTACTGATCCCCACACCTTCCAGCATTCAAGAATTTTCTTCTCATTCTTGCCAAAAAGTGAGCGGTTGTCGAAAATTAAGTAACTTCTTGCATCTATCGCCTTCAAATTTCAACAGTGCCGGTTCCAACGTTCTAAAAATTTAGCCATGCAATCCAGACACATCACCACACGCAAAGTTTCTCCCCGGAGCCTTTGGTTTGATCGGCTAATGGCTTTCCTAGCCTTAGCTAACTTAGGGTTGGTGCTGTTTGACTTGAGCTATGTACCCGCACGCGATTTATATCTGCGGGGATTTTGGACATTGGGCCGAGTGTACGAACCGCTGAAAGATGTTAACTTCTACAGACTCTATGACCCCTATAAAGGCATTGAACCCCATAGAGACACCCAACAGTATTTAGAAACAGTCGATCAACTGAAAGAACAAGTCACCAGCAATGGATTAGATTCCCCTCAAGCTGAAACCGTACTCCAGCGACTCCGCGAACTGAGCGGGGAAATGATTGATCAAAATCACTTTCAGATTGCCGAGAAAACCGGCACTTTAGAAACCATCAAAAACCGAATGCGCCGGCAGGTTTTTGGCGATAAAGATGCCTCTTCCAAAGACTCATTCCGAACCTTTTGGAGCCAAGAGTATTTAACTCAAAAAGGCTGGAACTCGCAAATTGCCTTTTTCGACCGCCAAATCGAGCCATTAATCGCAACCAATTATTATCGCAGCCTCGGAGAAAATGGCAAATTTATTGACCGATTCTGGAAAATTGATCGCTGGTTTATTGGGCTGTTTTTAATCGAATTTATCGCTCGTACCTGGTGGCTTTCGCGCCGGCACACAGGGTTGCGCTGGATACCCGACGCCATGCTGTTGCGCTGGTATGACATCTTTCTCCTCCTCCCCTTCTGGCGGTGGCTGCGCGTGATCCCCGTGATTATTCGCTTAAACAATGCCAAATTTCCCGATCTCGAACCCCTACGAACCCAACTCAGCCGGGTTTTTGTCGCCAGTTTTGCCGAAGAACTCACTGAAGTCGTCGTGATCCAGGCGATCGACCAACTTCAGGGTGCCGTAGAACGAGGCGAGGTCGCCAGATCACTGTTGCACTCAAGCCAAAAACGCTACATCGACATCAATAACACCAACGAGATCGAAGTCATTGCCAAACGTTTGCTGCAAGTCACCCTCTGCAAAGCCTTACCCGAAGTTCAAACCGACTTGGAAGCCTTGTTGCGCCATAACCTGGAACACACCCTCAACCAACTGCCGGTTTACCAGCAACTTCAGCGCTTTCCTGGACTGGGACACCTCCCCAACCAGCTAACCGAGCAGTTAGTCGCACAAGTTTCAAAACTAATGACAGAAATGCCTCAGAGCGCCTACACTGCCATTGCCAACGCTCCCCCCGATCCCATCTCGGCCAAACTATCTGACCGGCTTGTAGAGCATTTTAGCGAAGCCCTACGCTCAGAATTACAGCAACAACACACCCTTGAAGAACTACAAACCCTCGTTTCGGATCTGCTAGAAGAGATCAAGATCAACTACGTCAAACGAACACCCGAAACCGATCCCCAGCACATCTTGCAGCAAACTCAACAACTGCGCCGATTGGCTGGACGCTAGGAGCAATGGGTCATCAGACCTACCCGCACAGCGAGATTTTTGTTGTAGAATGGGTGGAGGGTAGAGTAAAGTGCTTGCTAAAATCCCGCTTAGGGATTGACATTTAAACGCCTTTGTCCTTGCCCAATTTCACAGAAGAAACAGGGGAACTAAAACCCCTTGCGGGCAAACATTAAGACTTCTGTTTTGGCAAGAGTGACAGAAGAGTGTCATGTACACGGGAAGTGGGGAAGTACCCACTTTTTTTATTGAAACGAACAATGACTCATCCCCTGATCCCACAAATCATCGAATTGGCTACACCTGTTGCAGAAGCGCTCGAATTAGAAGTTGTCAGTGCGGTTTTTCACACTAACCAAAGTCCGCCGGTGTTGAGAGTCGATATCCGCAACCGGCAGGAAGATACCGGCTTAGATGACTGCGAACGCATGAGTCGGGCGCTGGAAGCCGCCTTAGATGCCACAGATATCATTCCCGAAGCTTATGTGCTGGAAATTTCTAGTCCCGGTATATCGCGGCAACTGGCAACAGACAGAGAGTTTATCTCTTTTAAAGGCTTTCCGGTGACGGTCAGCGCGTCTGAAGCCTATCACGGTCATGTAGAGTGGGCAGGCCAATTGATTCGCCGGGATGAGACAGCCGTTTACCTCAATCAAAAAGGTCGGATCATTTCCATTCCCCGGCATTTGGTCGCCAAAGTTGAGCTGGACGAACGGCAGTGAGACCCTTCCAAATACTCATCTGCTTTGTCGCAGCGGTCAGTAATTCGTTACTTTAATTAGCCAACTCACCATTTATCCATCCACCAGCGAGGTTTTTTTGTTTATGTCAATCGTCAAACTCCCCGGCCTCAAAGACATGATCGACGGCATCAGTCTAGAGCGTAATTTACCCAAGCACGCCGTTCAAGCAGCTCTCAGAGAGGCATTACTCAAAGGCTACGAGCGCTTCCGACGCACCCAGCGCTTCGATCAACCCAACTTTGATGAAAATTACTTCGACAACTTTGAAGTAGATCTAGACGTGGAAGAAGAAGGCTTTCGCGTGCTTTCCACCAAGACCATTGTCGAGGAAGTCGGCAATTTGGATCATGAAATTTCCCTGGAAGAGGTACAAGCCGTCGCGGCAGAAGCGCAACTCGGCGACACCGTCGTTCTTGATGTCACCCCAGAGCAAGGTGATTTTGGTCGGATGGCGGCGATTCAAACTAAACAAGTGCTGGCGCAAAAGCTGCGGGATCAGCAGCGCAAGCTAGTTCAAGAAGAATTCCAGGATTTAGAAGGAACCGTCTTGCAAGCCAGAGTGCTGCGGTTTGAGCGGCAATCCGTGATTATGGCCGTCAGCAGTGGATTTGGCCAGCCAGAAGTCGAAGCAGAACTTCCCAAGCGGGAACAGTTGCCCAATGACAACTATCGCGCTAACGCAACATTTAAGGTTTTCTTAAAGAAAGTGACCGACGCGCCTCAGCGTGGACCCCAACTCATCGTTTCTAGAGCAGATGCCGGCTTAGTGGTTTATCTGTTTGCCAACGAAGTCCCCGAAATTGAGGATGAAGTCGTCCGAATTGTAGCAGTGGCGAGAGAAGCCAACCCACCCTCACGTCATGTTGGCCCTCGAACCAAAATAGCGGTTGATACCCTAGAACGAGACGTTGATCCCGTCGGCGCTTGTATTGGAGCGCGGGGATCACGCATTCAGGTTGTGGTGAATGAATTAAGAGGTGAAAAAATAGATGTAATTCGCTGGTCCCCTGATCCAGCAACCTATATCGCCAACGCCCTCAGTCCAGCGCGAGTGGATGAAGTGCGTCTAGTGGCCACCGAAGGCCGGCAGTCCCACGTCCTTGTTGCCGAGGATCAACTGAGTTTGGCCATCGGCAAAGAAGGGCAGAACGTCCGCCTAGCAGCCCGCCTAACCGGCTGGAAAATTGATATCAAAGATACCGCTAAGTATGACTACGAAGCGGAAAATCGCAAGTTTGCCCAGGCAGCCGAAGCCGAGGAGGAAGCATTTGAGGATGAGTATGAAGATGAATATGAAGATGAGTACGAAGATGAAGCAGCCAGCACCGAAGCCTCCCCAAGCTTTGCAGAAGAAACAACCGGCGCTTCGACCTAAGGGTTCAATCTCATAAGGGGCGGCGTTTTTGGAGAGCGCTGTCTGGGGGAGGGAGCCGGCACAAGGCAATTGTTTCTGAGTAAAAATTTTACCTGGAGGGTGATACATTTTTAAATTGTTTTTGTGTAGAACCCAAGAGTGGAAAATTTACAGGTAGAATTCTTTGACAGGGATGATTTTTTTTCACCCTTATGCCTTAGGGTGTAAATGGAAACGAACTACCGTCGTTGTATCAGTTGCCGCCGAGTGGCTCATAAAAATGATTTGTGGCGGATTGTCAGAGTCTTTCCGTCCCATCAGTTACAATTAGACCAAGGCATGGGGCGTTCGGCCTACCTTTGCTCTAACGAGAGCTGCTTAAGTGCAGCTCAAAAGAAAAATCGACTGGGACGCGCCCTCAAGGCACCCGTCCCGATCGAAATTTACCAAATCTTGTGGCAACGTTTATCCGCGATGCAGGCGGATGCTTCAAAGCAACTGACTGCAAAGCTCCCTAACCAGAATCAAATAGCCTCAGAACCCAAACCCCAAACAAGACCACCCACAGTTCTTTAAAGATTTGTGCAAGATTAGATTAGAAAGGAAGTTTGTTCGCAGCAGGGAGACCAACAGGGTCTACCAAGCTGAGAAGGCTAGCCCGGGCAGGCTACAGGGCGCTTTTTATCCCTTGTCAACCAGCGCAATTCGCGTTGGTTGCGAGAAAGGTTAAGCGTCGTCACAGATGACAAATCAATGTAGTGCCTTTTAAAAACAGTGGGTCACCCTGTGACAATAGGTTGGATTCTAGAGGGAGAAGTGGATGAACAACGGCAGAGTCAGAATTTACGAGCTATCACGGGAATTGAATTTGGATAACAAAGACATCTTGGCAGTGTGCGAACAGCTAAATATAGCAGTAAAAAGCCACAGCAGCACGATTACAGAAGCGGAAGCGGAGCGCATTCGTGCTCAAGCTGATAAACATACAGCCACCCAATCTTCTCAACTTAAGTCAGCACCAGCTAGACAAAAACCTGCGACGCCACCTACAGAAGCAGGCGATCGCCTCAATAATGATCGGAAAAAACAGCAAATTTTGGAGGTTCGCCCTACCCCCCGCGCTACCCCCAAACAACAGGTAGGCGGCAGCGGAACTCCGCAACACCAGGTTTTAGTTCCCCCTCAATCGCCAGCCCCGTCGTATCGGGCACAGCAACCAGGAAAGCCGAAGATGCTGAATCGGCCAGTTCGAGCCAACAATCAGAGTGAAGAAGAATTTGTAGCAGCCGACTCTGTTACAGATTTGGTTACGGAACCTATAGAGATAGAGTCAGATACAGATAACGCAGTGGCACAATTGCCGCCGCCTGTGGCTGAAGAAAACCCTCAACCGATTAATAAACCCCAACCGCCGGCAAACCTGACACCAGCCAGCCCACCTGTGCCATCAGCCAGATTGTCGTCTCCGCCAGTGAGACCGGCCGCCCCTCAAGCCCCCGGTTCTCCAGGGGGAAGAGAAGCTCGGCCTGTGATCAAACGAGTCAGGGGTGAGGAGCCAGCAGCACCCTCTCAGGCTCCTCCTCAAGCGAAACCTGAGGCTCCGCAAGCGCCATCAGCGCCGCGCATTGCAGCGGTTGGAGAATCGGCAGGAATAGAGCTAAAGCCAAAAACAGCGAAGCGGATTCCAGAACTGCAGCGACCCCAGCGCGTACGTCCGGCTGAACCGGCAGCCCCAACGGCTCCAGGAGAACGCGAAGTCGCGGCTGAGTCATCAGAAGATGACACGGACGCTATCCAATTGCTGCGCCCGACCCCGCCTCGGCCTCCAAAACGCCCCAAAAACCGCCAGGACGAGGAAGAGGAAATCCAAGAGTTTCCAGAGAAAGCTGGCAAAGCCGGCGTCAAGGCGAAACGGCGTACCAAACCCATCGAAGATGAAGATGAGGATTTGGAAGAATTGGATGAACTGCCCGAAACCGTTCAGGTCAGTCTCTCCATCGCCCGACCGGCCAAGCAAAAAGCTCGTCCCGCCCAAGCCAAACCGGCAGCAGCGCCGGCATTGGCGGCAAATAAAACGAAGAAATCTGCTGCCAGTCGGGGTGGTGAGCAAGGCAGTGGCAGTAAGTCTAGCCGCCGCAACAGCCGCGAACAGCAGACGAAAAAACGGCCAGAGCAAGTGACACTGACCGGCAGCATGACGGTTCGGGATCTGGCAAACATTCTAGGTGCAGCAGAAACCGACATCGTGAGGGCCTTGTTCTTTAAAGGAATGGCCGTCAACATCACGCAAACCTTGGATCTGGAGACCTCCACGTTGGTCGCCCAAGAGCTAGGCGTTGAGGTAGAAACTGCTGAGGAAGAATCGGAAGCTCGCAAGAGTACCGAAATGCTCGATGCGGAAGATATGGAATATCTGGTTCCGCGTCCGCCGGTGGTCACGATTATGGGCCACGTAGACCACGGTAAAACGACTTTGCTCGACACGATCCGCAAAACCAAAGTGGCATCCGGCGAAGCTGGTGGGATTACCCAGCACATCGGTGCTTACCACGTGGATGTGGAACATCAAGGCGAGATGCAGCAAGTCGTCTTCCTTGACACACCGGGCCACGAAGCCTTCACCGCAATGCGGGCACGGGGCGCACGGGTCACTGACATCGCAATTTTGGTGGTGGCAGCAGATGACGGCGTACGGCCTCAAACGATTGAAGCAATCAGCCACGCGAAAGCCGCTGAAGTGCCGATTATCGTGGCCATTAACAAAATAGACAAAGAAGGCGCTCAGCCGGAGCGCGTGAAGCAGGAACTGACTGAATACGGTCTGGTATCAGAAGAATGGGGCGGCGACACCATTATGGTGGCAGTGAGCGCCATTAAAGGGGAAAACCTCGATACCCTGTTAGAGATGATCCTGTTAGTTGCAGAAATCCAAGAGCTGCAAGCCAACCCTGATCGCTCCGCTAAAGGTACGGTCATTGAAGCTCACCTCGATAAGGCAAGAGGGCCGGTTGCGACCTTGCTGTTGCAAAATGGCACCTTGCGAGTGGGTGATATCCTCGTGGCCGGCTCGGCAATGGGCAAGGTGCGGGCGATGATTGATGACCGAGGCGCACGCGTGGATGCGGCAACTCCGTCTTTTGCAGTTGAAGTGTTGGGTCTGGGAGATGTCCCAGCAGCCGGGGACGAGTTCGAGGTTTACACCAACGAACGCGAAGCTCGCGCCGTTGTAGACCTGCGATCCGAAGAGAACCGCCAATCTCGTCTACAGCAAGCGATGGCTTCTCGCCGCGTTACCCTCAGCAGCCTCTCAGCCCGTGCTCAAGAAGGCCAGCTCAAGGAACTCAACCTCATCCTCAAAGCCGATGTTCAAGGCTCTGTGGAAGCTATTTTGGGATCGCTTAAACAGTTGCCTCAAAATGAAGTGCAAGTCCGAGTGCTGTTCTCAGCCCCCGGCGAAGTCTCGGAAACAGATGTCGATCTCGCAGCAGCTTCTGATGCGGTGATTGTTGGGTTTAACACGACCCTGGCAAGCGGTGCGCGACAAGCAGCAGACGCTGCCGGTGTGGATGTGCGCGAATACAACATCATCTACAAACTGCTTGATGATATCCAAGGGGCAATGGAAGGTCTGCTCGATCCCGAAATGGTTGAAGAACCTTTGGGTCAAGCGGAAGTCCGGGCTGTCTTCCCAGCGAGCAAGGGCACTGTCGCCGGCTGCATGGTTCAGTCTAACAAGTTGATCCGCAACTGTAAGGTGCGCGTGCGTCGGGGCAATAACGTGATCCACGAGGGAACCCTCGACTCGCTCCGACGGATGAGAGAGGATGTTAAGGAAGTCAACGCCGGCTTTGAATGCGGTATAGGACTCGATAATTTCCATGCCTGGGCTGAAGGTGACATCATCGAAGCCTTCCGGATGGTTAGCAAGCGGCGGACTTTATCAGCTACTTAGGTCGGTGCTTAGCTGTTAGGAGTCAGGGAGCGTGTCCCTGTCTGGGTCCAAGTGCGATTAATAACGGACATCTGACCACCGGCCCTAACAGCTAAGCCTTGACAACTGAAAACTGAAACCTGACGATTGACAAATGCGATCCTTTAGATCCGATCCTTTTCTGTGGATTCATCTGGCCGGCTTGGCCGCTTTTCCAATTTTATTGGGCCTGTGCCTAGTGGGATTGGCAATGGGCGCTCCGCTATTGCCGATCTGGTTAGAATTATTTTTAGTTGGCGCTGCCGGCATTGTGCCGATCTTAGGGATGCAACTGTTTCGTCCCTTCTACATCTTTAGCACGTTGGTCGTGGCCATGAAGCCAGAGCGCCTGACCCCAGAACGGCAGCGTATCCTTAGCCTCTTTAAATCACCGGCCCATCAAATGCTATCGATTTTGGTGGCCGTTCTTCTAGCAGTGGCTTTGTGGCCGATCTACTGGTGGTCACCCATTGCGGCGTCGGTGGCTCCTTCAGATTGGCGACCGGCAGGATTGGTTTTAGCAGCGCTGGCCTTTTTGGGCTGTAATTTATTCGTGCAAGTGCCGGTAAGCGTCGCACGGGTGATGCTAGCCGGTGAGGCAAAATTTGCCGGCATCTCACCCTATCCGCTAGAAAAGATCCGCCAGGATTTTACATCCTTGGGTTTGCAGGTGAATCAAATTTTGCCGACGCTCGAAGCTGAACCGGGAACGGTAACCGCAACCTCTGCCGCCTTCACGACCCCACAGCCAATGTCACCCCCAGCAGCCAATGAGCCGGCTTCCAGCTCAAATCCCACTGAATCCGCTTAAGCTGCAGGCACATCGGTAAGGGAAATTATATAATTACCGGCATTTCTTGACTTTTTCCGTTCTTAAAGCCGGAAAAACTTGACAAACTGGGATAAAACTATCAAATTGACAGTAGAGGCTCCATCTGCACTCTGAAGGTGCCGGTGGTCATGTCAAGGGTGCCATTGGCTATCCTTCAGTCTGCGATTCCTCGTCAATCAGTGAGATATTTATGGCTCAATCTCCTTTTAACCTACGGGAAGCTAAAGCTACATCATCGGGCCATCAGGCCGATGCAAAAATCTGGAATAGCCTCAAACAAGCAATTGCGGCCAGCTCTGGATTTAAACGCTGGCAAACAGAGCTTCTTCAGGACAAACAATACCGAGATCCAGGATTGGATCACCAAGTCCGGTGCTATCTGCGCGAAACCCTAGAAACTTTAGCTTACTAAAATCTTTCCCGCTGCCGGCAAATTCCCCGGCAGCGGAAGTCCCCAACGCCTCTTAAATGTTGCAGAAAAAATCTGCCGACAATGAAGGGGTGTTTTATGCTAGAAAAATTTTAAACCTTAAAAGTACAACGCGCCAGAACCCCTATAAAGTGGAGCCTGACGCGTTGCGAGTATTCTTTGTATTGAAGCTTAGGGTCTTTATATCGGCTGACCCCAATCAATCTTTCATGTTTTTATTGTGGCACCTTTATCAAAATACCCTGACTTTCCTTATATTTTCTTTATTTTTGTATTAGACTGTCAGGATTTATAAAGTTTTGTTGCGCTACACCGGCAGCCTTACCGCTCTTTACCCGATGCCTTATCCAGACGAAATAGCCAAATCATGAGAGCAATGACCCCTACTTGTAGAGCAAAGTTAGGCAACGCTGAGCCAACTTCTCTGCCGGCAACAAGCTGAGCTAAGAATACAAAGGCACCCAAGAAACCAGATGCACCGCAGACGACATAAACAAACTTCCGCAGTCCTCGGTAAGGCGCGGCTGCTTCCCCTTTTAGGCGAGCGTAGGTTTCAGGACTAAGCTTCTGGGAGGCTTTATAAGTGCCGGCAGGCTTTTTTGAAGTAGGATCGGCCATAGGTCGAAAATTGGCAATGGGGATCGCCTTTTCATTTTAGGCCAGGGATGGGATGTTTTTTGACCCCAGATGAAAGCTCCGCGTGCCGGCAGGCATACAGAGATAAACACAGACTAGAAATGCAGGAACTTTCGCATTGCCAAAATCCCTGCACTTCTGAGCGGTTAATTCAAATTACCAGCATCATTTTAGGCGGCAGGAACCACTTGTTTCCGTAGTGATTCAGCGCGTTTTTTAGCCGTTGGATTATCCGGCTCATACTTCAGCGCTTCCTCATAAGTTTCCAACGCCTGAGCCGCTAACTTCTTGCGTTCATAAGTAAACCCCAAATTGTTAATCGCTGTCACATAAGCGGGGTTCAACTTCAAAGCCTCCTTGTATTGGCGAATGGCTAAGTCATACTGCTCTTGGGCAGCGCAGGCATAGCCATAAGCATTGTAGATAAGAGCCTGATTTTCCTCTCCCTGCAAATCTTTAGCTCTTAAGGCTTTTTGGAACTGCACCGCTGCCTGGGCGAACAGTTTCTTATCCAAATAAATACTGCCCAGTTCGTAATGTTCTTGGGCAGTGCCCTTGTCTTTGTTTAGCTTGTTTTGCAACCGTGCCAGGTTACTTTCTACTTTGCGAGTTCTAAGGATCTGGCGAAAAACGAACCAACCGGCAGCAGAGAGCAAAACTATCAACAGGGACACGTAAACAATGGGAAGATTGCTATCCATAACCACAGAAACACTGAGACTCTCATCTCTTTCACTTTACCCCACTAGATAGACGGACTTCTTCAGTTCTTTGAAGAGAAGCCGGCAACCATAGCTGGGGGATAAAAGTTTAAGGCGCTTTAACAGCACCCTAAGTCTGCCAGCTTATGTAGCGCTTGAGAAAGAAACTGAAGCAACTGGGGCTGGGCTGAGTGTAAAAAGAAGTGATCCCCCGGAAACATCTGCAAGGAAAACGCAGCGCTCGTCTGTTCGCACCAAGCTTC
Organism: Microcoleus sp. FACHB-672; assembly: GCF_014695725.1. Lineage (NCBI taxonomy): Bacteria > Bacillati > Cyanobacteriota > Cyanophyceae > Oscillatoriales > Microcoleaceae > Microcoleus > Microcoleus sp. FACHB-672. Next base: position 140,599 of record NZ_JACJOU010000009.1, read on the forward strand.
TAGCTCATCACAACTGGCTTCCGGATCTTGGAAACCGCCAAAAGCCGTGATTGGACACTCAAGGGGAGGTTCGCTTGCGTAAACATAGGTTTCAATCGCGGCAAAGTCTGCCCGCAGGATCGGGAGAAGAAGCTGCATCAGTTCTGCATTTTCCAGCACGGCTTGAGGTGTGCCGTTATAGCGGCGCAGTTCCTCCAGAAATGCCGGTTCAGGGAGTGCGTGGATGGGGGGATTTGAATCTGGTATTTGAGGGGCTTGCCGGCCTGATACGAAGAGGTGAAGGGGTAGCAAACCAGATTGTTTGCGAAGCCGGCGAACAAGTTCAAAACTCAGCAGTGCGCCCATACTATGACCAAAAAAGACAAAGGGCTTGTCTAGGTGGGGCAAAAGAGCGGATGCGAGGGTTTCTACCAGTGGATCTAGTAGACTCCAGGGAGTTTCCAGGATTCGAGTTCCCCGCCCTGGCAGTTCTATGGGACAAACTTCGACACTTGCCGGCAGACTTTGCGCCCATGTGCGAAAAATTTGAGATCCCGCGCCGGCATAGGGGAAGCAAAAGAGACGCAAGCTAGCTTGGGGATTCGGTTTAGGGCACATCACCCAAGCGTTAAAAGCTGATTTCGTTGTTTTTAACATTTGAATATTTTTTTGGCTAGGCCGGCATTGGTGGAATTGGAGTAATGCCGGCTCTCATAAAAACTTGAGACACCCAGTTTTTTGGTGTGATTAAGCTTGTGTTTGGCCGGCTGAGTCTGCCATTTGCTTTTGTAGGCTGAGCGGTCTCATATCAGTCCACACTTCTTTGATGTAGGCTAAACATTCTGTTTTCAATCCACTTTTTCCCGCATCTTTCCAACCGAGCGCATTTTCTCGTTCGGCAGGCCATATTGAGTATTGGCCTTCCTCATTCACGACTACTTTATAAAGGGTGGTGTCTTCTGTATTCTCTTTATTCATGGAACGAGTTCTCCCAATGTCAAGTTTTTTGGCCGACCTAATTATTTCTGACAGACAACGTATATTTTGCCAGAGATTGGTATAGCAAACTCACGTTCTGCGTGGTAAATACTAATTTTCTTGAACCCGACACTTTTTAGAGCCAGTTGAATTTCATCTGGGAAGTAGCATTTCATTAAAGTTGTGTTGTCTGTCCGCTGCCACGTTTCATCTATCAATTGGAAGATCGTAATTTTGACAGTGCCTATTTTTTCTGCGGGTTGATAGCTGCGCTGCATCGCCCACGCATAATTATCTTGGACATCCCCACCTGCCAAGCCTTGCCAGCTTGAGGATTGAAACCGTTCTTCCAAACTCAGATCAAACACAAACCAGCCATTTTCTAGCAGTGCGTCATAAACATTTTGGAAAACCTTGGTGAGTTCCTCAATGTTCATGATATGTTGCAGAGCATACGTTGTAGAAACGACCCCATGAAAGGTTGCCGGCAATTTGAAGAATCGGGCATCATCCAAGATAAATTGACCAGCCGGTGCATTTTCACGAGCGTAGTGCAGCATCTTCTCAGAGCCATCAATTCCAGTGACTTTGTAGCCTTTCAGGAGTAATTTTTGTGCTAATTGGCCGCTGCCACAACAAAGGTCGAGAATATGTGCCTCTTCGGGGAGATGCTGTAGGAATAATTGTTCGATAGGTTGCAGAGCAACTTCGGCAAGTTCCTCGCCCCAAAAGTTGTTGTACATCTGAGCCAAAGGATCGTAGTCTGAATAACCGAGGTTTGAAGACATATTTTTCACTTTTTTCAGGGAGAATTACGGAAATTTAGCAGAATTTTACTCGTTTGAAACCTACAGTAAAAGTCTGGACATTTTAATTTTTGAGTAATGATAATAAGAAGCCCCGCTGCGTATGTTTTAAGTCAGGCTACTAATTGCTGCTTAAAACTGCCGCCACTTTTTGCAGGTTGGATGAGGAAACAGGCCAAAACCCTCCTTTTTGCATTTCTTGGACGCTTTCTTTCACGGCTTGAATGATCAATTCAATATCTTGATCTGTATGAGCAGTGGAAAGAAAACAACTGCGTCCCTCAGAAATGAATATTCCTTTTTCGATTAAATGAAAGAGGAAGGGATCAATATGATGAACTGAGGAGGCGGCAGCTCGGAAAACTGAGCCACAATTAACTAACCAAATAGGGGCTTCATTTTCTGCTAAGTAAGTATTCAGTATTTGCACTAAATCAGAGGTGCGCTGATTAAGCGTTTCTTGAAGACCGGCTCCTTGAGTTTTCAGATGTTGCAAGACAGCTCGTGCAGCTGCCATCGCGAGGGGGTGTTTGCAAAAGGTGCCGGCGAAAAATGTCATTTCAACTTGAGGGTAGGAGCCATCTCCATAGTTCCACATCCCGCCGTCAATTCTATCCATATAAGCCGCTTTGCCAGCGATGATACCGATTGGCATTCCACCCCCGACAATTTTTCCATAGGTGGCAATGTCCGCTTCTATCCCAAACCAGGCTTGCGCTCCCCCTAAATGAATTCGGAAACCCGAAACCATTTCATCAAAAATTAATATAATTTCTGTTTCTTTGGTTAATTGCCTGAGTTCTTGGAGAAATTCTTTCGGTTGAAAGTCAAGCCGGCGAGTCTGCACAGGTTCAACTAAAACAGCCGCCAACTCATGAGAATATGCTTTGATAATTTCAAGTGATTGAGGATTTCCGTAATTTAAAACCAAAACATCTTCAACCATGCTTAAAGGAATTCCATGCGCTTGAGGAAGTGAACTTAAAGACTCATCGCCTTTTTTTGCCTTTGCCAGAACTCCATCAAAATGACCGTGATAAGAATTTGAGAATACAACGATTTTATTGCGTCCCGTGGCGGCACGAGCGACTCGAATCGCTGCCATGACGGCTTCGGTGCCGGTGTTAGAAAAGGTGACACGCTCCAGGCCGGTTATTTCACAAATTAACTCAGCAACTTCGCCGGCAAGTTCTGCTTGAGGGCCAATTTGGATGCCTTTATCCAGTTGCTCAATCAGTGCTTCTTTAATAAAATTTGGGTTGTGGCCGAATAGATTAACTCCCAATCCCATTGTCAGATCAACGTATTCGTTCCCGTCCACATCCCAAATTTTGGAGCCGAGAGATCGCTTAGCTACAATCGGATAAAACATTTCTTTAACGGGAAAGCGAAACCCATCGGAAGCCCGATTATCTGCCATAACCGGGCGAGAGTTTTCCATCATTTGCTTTGATTTTTTTGTGCGCTTTGTGTAGCGTTCAATCAGCGCTTCTAGATGTTTTTCTCGTAATTGTTCAGTCATTTTTAATCCTCCTAAATTTAAGTTAAGATACTTGACAGCTAAGCTGGTTTGTGAATAAATTAATCGTCTTGCTCGGGCGCATTTACAATGCCACGAGCGATGAGATATGAGAAGTAAGTGCGGAACAAGTTAATATCTACTGTTGGGCAAATGATGTCTGTGCCAGCAAGACCATTTAACGTATTCTGGCAATCGAACTGTAGCGCTCTTGATTTAACTGCCGGCGTTTCAGCATCTCCTTCAGAAAAAAGACCAACAAGGGGATATAAAGCATTTTCCTGAGACTCTCCAGCTCGATTGCGTATTTCTGCACGCCAATACTCATAAGAAACCCGATCAAGTGGATAACCCAACGTGCGAATCCAATCGACTAATTCATTGAGGATAAATGGCTGAGGGTTGGCTAAATGAAAGGTATTGCCGAGCAATTCTTTTTGTTGAGACAGATGAACAATCGCTCGGCTTACATAGTCAATTGGTGCGATATTCATCCTTCGCTCATGAACAGGCGCACATCCGAGTTGAATGCAGCCGGTGATCGCTCTGTAGAGAAAATCACTAGGATTACAAACCCCTGTTTGACTGTGTCCAGAAATACGTCCGGGTCTGTATATAGAAACAGGAATTCCTCGCTCGCGGGCAATTTCTATTAACTTTTCAGCCACCCATTTGCTCTGAGCATAACCACCTGTAAGGGATTTTCCCGGAGTCAAATCATCTTGCTCTCGAACAATTTGAACGCCTGACTCAATCACTGGTGAAAAAACAGAGGTGGTAGAAATAAAATGGACAGGCTTGAGTTTAATTTCACTTGCCAAGCGCACAATTTCTTGAGTTCCTATAACATTAGCGTTTTTGAGCGCTGAATAGGGATAAGTGAAGTTAACAAATGCACCATTGTGGTAAATAACATCGAGTTGATTTGCGAGTTTTCGAAATTGCTCATTTGAAAGACCTAAAAGGGGTTGAGACAAATTTCCGACAACTGGAATAATTCGATGACTCAGGCATTCATCCCAAAGCGAGTAACATTCAAGGCTGTTTTGTAAGCGCTGTTTGCCTGATTCAATATCAGAGGAGCGTACCAGGCAATAAATATCTGCCTGGGTTTGTTGCAGCAGTTCATTCAGTAAAAAAGCGCCGAGGAAGCCGGTTGCTCCTGTTAAGAAGATAGAGGTAGGCTTGGCAGAATAAACAAGCTGAGTGGCGGGACGAATTGTAGAATCTAAGACAGCTTCAGCATTGATATCAAAGGTTGAGGGATGAAGCGTAAAAGAATTGGCATTTTGCTTTTCAATGCTATTTGCTAAACCGGCAATCGTAGGAAAGTCAAACAAAGTGCGTAGAGGCAAATTCACATCAAAACTTTCTCGAACCTTTGCTAACAGTTGAGTAATGAGTAAGGAGTGTCCTCCCAAATCAAAGAAATTATCATGAACCCCCAATTTTTCAGGATTAAGTAGTTTTGCCCAAATGCCGGCTAATACCTCCTCAACGGGTGTGCGAGGTGCAACAAATGTATCGGCTAAATCGGTATTTAGGGTTTCTGGTGCCGGCAGCGCTTGACGATCTATTTTGCCATTTGGCGTCAGTGGCAACACCTTGAGTACGACAAATGCTGATGGCAGCATATAATCCGGCAGTTTTTCTTTCAAGAAGGCACGCAATTCACTGGATTTGGGATTTTGAATTTTAGACTTGAAATTGATGTAGGCGACAAGGCTTTTTTCCCCTAGCTTATCTTCTCGCACGACAACAACCGTTTCTCGTACTGCCGGATGTTTAGACAGCGCTGTTTCAATTTCGCCTAATTCAATGCGGAAACCGCGAATTTTTACCTGATGATCAATTCGTCCTAAAAACTCAAGATTTCCATCCGGTAAATAACGAGCTAAATCGCCAGTTTTATACAGTCGTGTTTCTGGATTAAATGGGTTGACAATAAATTTTTCTTCCGTGAGTTTGGGTTGGTTTAAATAGCCTCGTGCTAACCCAGCACCCCCAATATAAATTTCACCAGGCACCCCAACTGGCACCGGCTGCAAGTGTGAATCTAGTAAATAAATCTGTGTATTTGGCAGGGGAGAACCTAGGGGAACTGTTTCCGAAATGTGAGCGCATTTTCCTGAATCTACCTGATAAGTCAACACACCTACGGTTGCTTCTGTTGGCCCATAATGGTTTAAGATCGAACAGTTTGGGGCGTATTTTTTGATCGTCTTAATCAAGTTCCAACTTAACGCTTCACCACCTAGAATTAATCGCTGTAGGGGTAGGATATCTGCGGGAGAAGAAGCTGTTAGTAATGCTTGCAAATGAGAAGGCACAATTTTGAGGCAATCAATGGGATATTGCCGGCAATAATCTGCAAGTGCTTCAGGATGTGTGGCACGTTCTTGAGAAATGATATGCAGACAGCCACCGCTGCACAGGGAGGGAAAAACAACTGTGTGTCCTAAGTCCGCGGCGAATGTAGAAATCAGGGCAAAATTTGCACCGGCACTTAAGTCTAATTGCTCGGTAATTCCCTGCAAGTAATTAGATAGTTGCCGATGTTCAATCGCAACGCCTTTGGGGATGCCAGTGGAACCAGAGGTGTAAATTACATAGGCGAGGTTCGATGGGTTTGAGATAGTTAATTTTAGGGGTTTAATTGAATCTTCTGCTTGCTTTTCTATAACTTCCCATTCCGTATCTAGGCAAAGAACCTGTGCTGCGTGTTTGCCTAAGTTATTCACTAAATTCTGCTGCGTTAACAAAACCGGCACCTTGGCATCTTGCAACATCAAGGCTATGCGATCTGCCGGCATGGCTGGATCAAGCGGTAAATACGCACTGCCGGTTTTAAGAACGCCCAGCATTGCTATCACCATTTCCAAGGAACGTTCTACATAAATTGCTATAATTGCTTCAGGTTCTACCCCTAACTTTTGTAGATAATTTACAAGTTTGTTCGCCCGATCATTCAGTTCACGGTAGGTTAACTGCTGATTTTCAAATACAAGCGCAGTGTTATCAGGTGTGCGCCTTACTTGCTCTTCAAAAAATTGATGAACACATTGATTTTGGGAATAATTTGTCTGGGTATTGTTAAATTCTACTAACAATTGATTTCGCGTGCGTTCGCTCAATATTCCTAACTGTCTTATCACACTTTCTGGGTTATTTGCGGCACTTTCTAGCAAAGTATGAAATTGTTCAGCTAAGCATCGAATCGCTATTTCGTCAATATAAGCCGGATCGTAGTGAAACTCTACTAAAAGAAAATTGTCCTGACGTTGGCAAGAAAGTTTGACTTTGAAGCGATTAAAGCAGACGTACTTCTGAACAATTGAAAAGGATACATCAGTAGCAGAATAAGTTGCCGACTGTTCCTCAAACTCGAAACTAAAAGGTAAAATAGCATTGCCAATGTCTTCTACTAAGAAATATTCCTGCCACTTGTAAGCATCCTGTTCGCACTGCTGGACTTCTTGCAAAATTTCATTGAAGTGGAAGTTATCTTGCAGATGAGTCTGAAGGGGTAAGAATTTGGCAAATAATCCAAGTGCCGGTTCTAATTCTTCATATTTTCTGCCATCAAAGGCGCAGTTAACAATGATATTTTCTCGCCCAGTTAATCGCCAAAGTAAGATTTTCCAGCAAGCGAGTAAAAATAGAGAAGTTGAAACATTATACTTTCCTGTGACTTGTTCTATTTTATCAACGAGAGAAAGCTCTATTTTATCTTCAATCAAGCTGGGTTCAAAGCGTGCCGGCACCTCAACTTGTTTATTTTCAAAAGGCAACTTTAAATTAGCCAAAGTCGAGAAATCTTGCTGATTCCAATATTCTTTGCCGACTGCTGCATCTTCATCTTCCAGTAATTCATTCTGCCATTCTGAAAATTGAACATATTGCACCATTTCTTGGTCAGGCAGCTCCTCACCTTGAATACAAGATTGATAACTTTGGCTAATTTCTTGAAGTAAATTCTTGAGTGTCTTGTTGTCGGCGCAAAGCGAGGGTAAACTGGCAAGAATAATATATCTATCTTTCGATAGATGAATTAAAGTTAAACGCAATAAAAGCGGCTTATCAAAATTAAAACTAACGTGAGTTTCTTCTTGAAAGAGGCTTTGAAGTTTCGTTGGTATATCCTGAGAATCGGTTTTAGTAAAATCGATAAATTCCCAGGAAGGTATAGTGAAACTTTCTATCACTTGAATCGGAACTTTTAGCCCTGGCCGGCGATGAAAGGTTGTCCGCAGAATTTCATGCCGATTGATTACTGCTTGTAAAGCTTCTTTTAACGCTTCTTGGTTAAGATTGCCTTCTATAAGAATAGAAAATTGGGCACGATAAGTGGGGCTTTCTTGTAGCAATGACCATAAATATTTTTGTTGATGAGAAAGCCGAAATCCAGTAATTGTTTGCATTTTTTTGAACGTTAAACTGCTTTAAATTAATTTGATAATTTGAGGATGGCAAAAAAACTATAACTAGAAAAACGTTTGCAGCTTTTCTCACAGATTCAGCTTTAGAAGTGCATCTTTTTAATAATTGTCTTCAGAAAACATTTCTCCCATTGCAACTACAATTTTTCGGGAACCGGTAAAAGGATTGCGGCTGTGGGCGGCCAACATATTATCTAACATTAATATGTCTCCAGCCTGCCAAGGGAACGTAACAGCGGCCTCTTGATACACGGCTTGAATTTCTTCAATGACAGAATCTTCTATGGGCGTTCCATCTCCGTAGTAGACATTGCGGGGTAAATTTTCTTCTCCGAATACAGAGAGTAAGGAGGCGCGAACTGCTGGATCTAAGCAGGAAACATGATGCAATGGGAGTTGATTGAAAAAAACCATTTCTCCAGTTTTTGGATGTTTCGTTACTGCCGGCCTAATTTTTTTAGTTCTCAAACCATTGTTTTCTTTCCACTCAAACTCTATGGCAGCTTGCCGGCAATAATCTTCTACGACGGCTTTATCTGTCGTTCTAAAAAATTCCTGCCAACTTACATCAAGTCCATCGGTGTAGTTGCGGACATAGACAAGCTGCTTTTGCGTGAATTTTTCGATGAGTTTGGGGTCAAGAAGTTGATAAACTCTGCGACAGTCAACAATCGGGGTTTCGCCGCCTTGTTGTGCCGGCTGCACACAGAAAAACCAAATTTTTAACGGCCAGCGATGCAAGTGTGAACTTTCGTTATGAAATAAAATCGCTTTATCCGCCGGATAAGGCGTTGACCCGTAAACTTTTCCGCTAATTCCTTCGCGAGGTAAATCCCCATACTCGCCAAATAATTGAGGACAAAGAGAAAGAGCAAACTGCTCAAATACAGACACTAAAGGTTCGTTAAACCCTCGAAATAAAATTGCGCCATGCTGTAGCAATTTGGTTTCGATGAATTCCCGGTTATTCTTTGCCCAGTCAATGATATCAACCTCAGCGACAGCCGGCTTGATGACTAAAGGAAAAGTTTCTCCAGGCTTTAGAAACTCGGTTTGAATTAATTCTCCTTGGGGCAAACTCAACGCTTTCGGCTTGATAGTTTTGAATTTGCTAAAATTACCTTTTTCTCGTTTGACTTCCTGCATGGCTTGTTTCTGTTTTTCAGCTTCTGTAATAATTTCTAAATTATTTAAACGAGTATCAGTTTGCGTAACAATGCTGGTGAGTAAGGTAACAAAGCGAGCAGAAATTTGCGCGATGGTTGTTTCGTCAAAAAGATCTGAATTATACTTAAACGTTCCGATGATTTCAGACTTTGTTTCCGCCATAAATAAAGCCAGATCGAATTTGGCTGTGCCGCTATCAATTTCAAGGGGGGTTAAAGTTAAACCCGGAAGTTCTAAAGCCGGCACCGGCATATTTTGCAGGACAAATAACACTTGAAAGAGTGGGTTATGGCTAGAACTGCGATCAGGACGCAATGCTTCCACCAGTTTCTCAAAAGGCAAATCTTGATGGGCATAAGCATTTAATGTTACCTCTCGAACTCGCTTCAACAACTCCCGAAAAGTCGGGTTGCCGCTGAGATCAGTGCGTAAGACGAGGAGATTCACAAAGAACCCAATCAGAGATTCGGTTTCTACTTGAGTGCGATTTGCGATATCGGTGCCAACAACCAGATCATCCTGATTTGTGTAGCGATATAAAAGCGTTTGAAAAGCAGCCAACAATGTCATAAAAAGTGTGACATTTTCTTGCCGGCTTACTTGATTAATTGCCTTAGACAAATTTGCAGATAACTGGAAGGAGTAACTGGCACCGCGAAATGTCGAAACATCAGTTCGCGTTCGCACAGTCGGGAATTTCAACACCGGCAAGCTTGTTCCTAACTGCTGCTTCCAGTAGTTCAGCTTGGCTTCTAAAACGTCTCTTTGCAACCACTTGCGCTGCCACATCGCATAGTCTGCATATTGAATCGGTAAAGCTGGCAGTGGGGAAGGGTTGCCGGCACAAAATGCTTTGTAAAGTGTCGCAAATTCCTGAACGAACACTCCCATCGACCAACCATCAGAAACGATGTGGTGCATTGTCAGCACGACAACCCACTCTGTTGTCTCTAATTTTAGCAACTTAACTCGCAGCAAAGGTAAGCGTGTCAAATCGAAAGGTTGTTGCGCTTCTTCAAGGATAAAGCTTTGCAGTTTTGAGGTTGAATTCTGGCGTTCTGCTAAATCCAAAATCGACAATGTAAAATCAAAATTTGGATGGATGATTTGAACGGGTTGCCCATTTGCTGTCGCAAAACTCGTCCGCAGAACTTCATGACGATTGATAATTTCATGAAAACTTTTTTCCAGCGCTGGCGCATTGAGGTCACCTTTGAGATGTACCGCCGCAGAAATATTATAGGCAGGAGTCCCCGGATCTAATTGATCGAGAAACCAAAGCCGCTGTTGGGCAAAAGAAAGGGGCAATTCTTTAGGCCGTGGAACTGGAAGTAAGGGCGGTGCTTGAAGAGTTGTTTCGGTAAGATTTTCTGTGGTGATAATGATACGCTCACTTAACCCCGCCACCGTAGGCGACTCAAACAGATAGCGCAGGGGAAGTTCAATTTGCAATGCTTCGCGCAGTCGAGAAATTACCTGAGTGGCTAATAATGAATGTCCGCCCAATTCAAAAAAGTTATCGTGGATGCCGACTCGGTCAACATGAAGAACTTCACTCCAGATGCCGGCAATTACCTCTTCAATCGGGTTTCGGGGACTGATAAAAGTGCTGGCTAAGTCACCCATAGCCGTGTCTGGTGCCGGCAGCGCTCGGCGGTCAACTTTCCCGTTAGGCGTTAAAGGTAGGGCTTCCAGCAGCACAAAAGCAGCCGGCACCATGTAATCCGGTAACTTTTCTTTCAAGAAATTACGCAAATCGCTTGATTTTAAATTTGAACTTTGGGATTGTTCATTAACTAATTGCTCCTTAAGGACAAGATAAGCGACTAAAAACTTCTCGCCCGGACGAGCTTCTCTAGCTGTAACCACAACTTCCCGTACAGAAGAATGCCGACTGAGGGCAGATTCAATTTCTCCTAACTCGATCCGGAATCCCCGAATTTTTACTTGATGATCAATTCGGCCTAAATATTCAATTTCTCCAGTGGGAAGATAACGGGCTAAATCGCCAGTTTTGTAGAGCCGGTCTGAAGTCTGGGTAAGATAAAATTCTCCCTCTCCTTCCATCTCCCCCTCTGTCTCTTTAAAGAAAGGGTTAGGAATAAAGCGCTCAGCCGTTAAATCGGGCCGGTTTAAATACCCTCTAGATAAGCCGGCACCGCCGATATACAGTTCACCAACCGCACCGATCGGCACTGGTTGCAGGGAAGAGTCTAATATGTAAATTTGTGTATTCGCTATCGGACGACCAATGGAAACTAGCTGCTCATTCGACTCAACTTGAGAGATAGTAGACCAAATCGTGGTTTCTGTAGGGCCATAAAGATTCCATACGTTCGCACCTCTTTCTAGCAACTGATTGGCGAGCTTTTGCAGTAAAGCTTCACCGCCGCAGAGTATTTTTAAATTCTTACTTTCTTGCCATCCTGCTGCTAAAAGCATTTGCCAAGTTGCCGGAGTTGCTTGCATGAATGTAGCGCCCGAACTGTTCAATATTTTTAAGAGTTCTGTACCATTAGAGGCGACTTCACGGCTGACCAAAACAACGCAAGCGCCTGTAATAAGCGGCAGGAAAAGCTCCAAGATCGCAATATCAAATGAGAGAGAAGTTTCGGCAAGAAAAACTTCTTTCTCTGTGACTTCTAGCCGGTTCTGCATTGACCTTAAGAAGTTAATCACAGAAGCGTGTGCGATTTGCACACCTTTAGGGCGTCCTGTAGAGCCAGAAGTATAAATTACATAGGCTAGATTGGAAGGATTAGAGCTAGGAAACTTGAGATTTTTAAGGGAATTATTGTCGAAATTATGTAATTCATATTGGTCCAGACACACCACCTGAGCTTGATGTTCTGGCAGGCTTTCTCTCAGGTGTTTTTGAGTTAATAGCACCGGCACCTGTGCGTCCTCTAACATGAGTGCAAGGCGTTCAGATGGATAGGTTGGATCAAGCGGGACGTAAGCGCCGCCGGCTTTAAGAATTGCCAGAAGTCCCACAAGCATTTCTAGGGAACGCTCAACACAAATTCCGACTAGGACTTCGGGTTTAACACCGAGAGTTTGTAAATAGTAGGCAAGTTGATTCGCTCTTTGATTGAGTTCTTGATAAGTTAGTTGTTGATATTCAAAGACTACGACAACCGCATCTGGAGTTTTTTCTACTTGTGCTTCAAAGAGTTCATGTATGCACAATCCAGAGTAATCTTCTGTCCATAGCTCCTGTGCCGTAGAATTACCCCATTCAACTAACAGTTGATTGCGCTCACGCTCAGTTAGTAATGGTAACTTGGAAATTTGCTGTTCTGGATTTGCAACAATTCCTTCTAATAGATTCTGAAAATGCCCAGTTACTCGCTTAATTGTGGCCGCATCAAATAAATCGGTATTATACTCCCATACTCCATCTAATCCCTCTTTTGTGTTGAGCATTGACAGGGTTAAATCAAACTTAGCGGTGCTGGTTTCTACTTCCAAGGGATGCAAGGTTAATCCTGGCAGTTCCAGGGATGGCATTGGGGAATTTTGAAGGATAAACATTACCTGAAATAGGGGCGCATGGCTCATGTTGCGTGTCGGCTGCAATTCCTCTACCAGCTTCTCAAATGGCAAGTCTTGATGAGCATAAGCGCCTAATGCAACTTCTCGAACTCGGCTTAGCAACTCCCGAAAAGTTGGATTGCCGACTAAACCAGTTCGTAACACTAAAGTATTAACAAAAAAGCCTATTAATTTTTCAACTTCAGCTCGATTGCGGTTAGCAATTGGAGAACCAATTAAAATATCTGTTTGGCCGGTGTAGCGGTAAAGTAATGTTTTAAACGCTGCCAGCAAGGTCATAAATAAGGTTGTTCCTTCACGCCGGCTTAATTCAGCAAGCGCCTCAGTCAGCTTTTTAGGAACAACGAAACTTTCCTGTGCGCCTTGGAAGGTTTGCACTGCTGAGCGCGGTCGAGCTGCCGGCAACTCTAATACAGGAAGAGTGCCTTCTAGCTGCTTTTTCCAATAGGCAATTTGCTTTTCTAACACCTCTCCTTGGAGCCACTTTCGCTGCCAAGTTGCGAAATCTGGGTACTGAATGGACAGTTCAGGAAGAGGGGAGGGCTTGCCACTAGAAAAAGCTTGATAAAGCGCCGCAATTTCTTCAATAAAGATACCCATCGACCACCCATCAGCGATGATGTGGTGCATCGTTAAGATCACCACATATTCTGAATCATTTAAATGCAGCAAGCTAACTCGTAATAACGGCTCTTTTGCCAATTCAAATGGTCGCTTTACTTCCTCGATTATCAAGCTTTGAATTTGGAAATCTTGATTCGGGCTGGTTGTTAAATCTAAAACCGACAATTTAAAATTACCAGGTGGATGAATGATTTGAACGGGTTGCTCATCTACCGTTGCAAAAGTTACCCGCAAAACTTCATGACGCTTGATCACCTCGTTAAAACTTTGCTCTAAAGCACCCACATTGAGCTTTCCCGCCAGACGGATAGCCGCAGGGATGTTATAAGTCGGGTTGCCTGGATCTAATTGATCGAGGAACCATAACCGCTGCTGAGAAAATGAGAGGGGAAAAACATTAGAGGTTCGAGCTTGGGGTTTGATTGATATAGGGGAAACGTTTTCTTTTTTGTGGTTAAGCCGGCGCAACAGCAGCTCACGTTTTTCTGGAGAAAGTTCCGCCATGCGTGCGAGAAGATCGCTCATTTGTTCACTCCTTCTTTAGCTAAAATTTTCTGAACGTCCTCCTCTGATAGTTGTTCTAGCTCTGCTAGCATTTGAGCAAACATTTCATCCTCTGATGGTGGCTCTATCTTTTGTGAAATGATCTCTGCTAAAGCGGCGATTGTTGGAAACTCAAAAAGATGGGTTAGAGGCAACTCAATTTGAAAGGCTTGCCGCAGCCGAGAAATAACCTGAGTCGCTAGTAGAGAGTGCCCTCCTAACTCAAAGAAATTCTCGGAAATACTGATTTTTTCAATATGAAGAACTTCCGCCCAAATATCGGCTAGCTTTTCTTCAATGGGAGTGCGAGGCGCGAGAAAGGTTTCTGTCGAAAATAAATAGGCTTTATCGGCAGCCGATAATTTTTGCCTATCTATTTTTCCGTTAGCTGTCAAAGGCAGAATTTTAAGAATGACGAACGCTGCCGGCACCATGTAGACAGGTAATTTTTCTTGCAAAAGATTACGAAATTCACTTGATTTTAGACTTTGTACTTGGGATTTTGAAGCAATTAATTCTTCCTTAGGAACGATGTAAGCAACGAGACGTTTATCACCCGGTACATCTTCCGAATCTATAACTACTGCTTGCTCGACATCTGGATGCTGTCTTAAAGTCGCTTCAATTTCTCCAAGTTCGATCCGAAATCCGCGAATTTTTACTTGAGAATCAATGCGTCCCAAAAACTCAATATTTCCATCAGGTAAATAACAAGCTAAATCGCCGGTTTTGTAAAGACGCGCATTGGGTTGCGGGTTGAAGGGATTGGCAATAAATTTTTCTGCCGTTAGTTCAGGGCGATTTAAATAGCCACGCGCTAAATTATCACCGCCGATGTACAATTCACCGGCTACACCCAGGGGCATCGGTTGCTGATGGGAATCAAGGATATAAATTTGGGTATTTGCAATCGGACGACCGAGTGGCACTGTTTCAGAATCATGCTGCAATTTCTCAAAATTGACCTGATAAGTCAACACCCCGACTGTGGCTTCTGTTGGCCCATAATGATTGAAAACTAGGCAATTGGGAGCGTATTGATGTACTTTCTCGATTAAGTTCCAGCTAACAGCTTCTCCTCCTAAAATGAGGCGTTGACGAGGCAAAACAGCGGCGGCGTTAGAAGATGTTAGTAAGGCGGCGAGGTGAGAGGGAACGATTTTCAAACAATCAATGGGATGCCGGCGGAAATATTCTGCTAAGGCTTCTGGATCTGTAGCGCGTTCCTGGGAGATGATATGGAGGCAACCGCCTGTACATAATGCCGGAAAAATCGCTGTGTTTCCTAAGTCGGCTGCAAAGGTGGAAACGGTGGCGAAACTGGCACCGGCAGGTAATTTTAATCTTTCAAGGATACTGTGCAAATAGTTGCTGAGGTTTCGGTGTTCAATGGCAACTCCTTTGGGGGTGCCGGTAGAACCAGAAGTATAAATTACATAAGCTAAATCTGTAAGATTATTACGCTTTTTACTTGTAACTAAACCGCCATTTTCCGTTACTTTGTCAGAATCACTTCTGTCTATACATACGATTTCTGCGCTATGTTTCGGCAGGGTTTGTAAAAGGTTTTCTTGAGTTAGCAACACTGAAACTTGAGCATCTTGTAGCATCAAGGCTATGCGTTCAGCCGGCATCCCTAGCTCAATGGGCAAGTAAGCACCGCCGGCTTTGAGAACGCCCAGCATTCCAACTATCATTTCTAGTGAACGTTCGAGGCAAATCCCTACAATAACATCTGAATCAACACCTAATTCTTGCAGGTGTTCAGCTACTTGATTCGCCCGTGCGTTGAGTTCAGCGTAGGTGAGTTTCTGATTTTCAAAAACAACGGCAATATTGTTGGGATGGCATTCCGCTTGTTCTTCAAAGAGGTTGTGAATGCACTGATCTTTGGGGTAGTCAGTTTGAGTACTGTTGAATTGAATTAATAGTTCATATTGGGCAGATTCGCTGAGGATATCTAACTGACTGATCTCTGCTTCTGGGTTATTGATCGCACTTTCTAAGAGCGTTTCAAAATGTTTTGATAAACCTTGGATATTTTCAGATGAAAATAATCTGGAATCATAGTAAAACTGGGCAACTAGAGAATCCTCTTGATAAACACACGAAAGCTTAACCTTGAAATTCTCAGTACAAGTGTAATGCTGCTCGATTACAAATAAAACGCTGTTACTTTCATATTTGTTTGAAATATCAATAAATTCAAAACAAAATGGCAATCCTGTAAAACCTTGAATATTCTCATTGGAATCTAAAAGCGCTTCCCAACTAAAATACTCTTGCCAGTTATGAACCTCATTTGTCAATGGCTCAACTTGCTCTAAAACTTCGCTAAATTTTAAATCTGCTTCTAGATGATTCTGAAGCGGTAAATATTGGCATAAAGGTCCAAATGCCGGTTCTAACTCTTCATACTTTCTCCCATCACTAGCTAGTCCGACAATAATGTGGGTTTCTCTGGTTAGTCGCAAAATTAGAATTTGCCAACAAGCCAGCAGTAATTGAGAAAATTCAGTTTCATATTTCTGGGATAATAATTTTATCTTTTTGGCAAGATTGGGATTAATATTTAACTTTAAGAACTGAGGCTGAAATGCTTGCGTTTCGGAAACTTTTTTCTCAAAAGGAAGATTAAGTTTTGGAGAATCAGTAATCGTCAGATTTCGCCAATATTCTTTGCCAATATGCGTCTCTTCTGATTCAAGTAATTCATTTTGCCATTCTGCAATATCAGCATATTGCATGGGTTCATCACCGAGTTGTTCTCCCTGTAAGCCAGTTGAATATAAAAAATTGATTTCACGCACTAAGTTTTTAAGTGTTGTGCCATCTGCATTCATAGCAGGTAAGCTGAGCAATAATTTATGCTTGTGTGAGGATAATTTGATTAGAGAAAACTCGAAAATTGAGCCTTTTTCAAAATTAAAAGGTTGCCGAAGCATTGTTTGAAATAGAGCTTCACTTTGAATTTCCTGTTGTTCGGGATGTAAATCCCTGAGATCATGTTCAGATAGAGAAATTTGACAAGTCTCAGCAATCACTTGCAACGGAGTTGTCATCCCCGGCAGACAGTGAAATGTCGTGCGAAGAATCTCATGCCGGCAAACAACATTCTGTATAGCGATTGTTAGAATATCTTTATTCAAATTTCCTTCAATTCTTACTGCACACTGAACGCGATAGGGATATCCTTGTTCAAATGCTTGTAAGCACCACAAATACTTTTGTTGTGGGGAAAGCCGAAATCCTTCAATCTTTGTTGCTTGCATATTAACAGTTCCTTTTCTATACTCTAGATATCTTGACAAGTAAACGGTTCAGCCATGCCGACGACAACCTGGCGGGAACCGACAAACGGCGTCCTTCCGTGGGTGGCTAACATATTGTCCAATAACAAAACATCCCCTTCGTGCCAGGGAAAAATGATTGTTTCTTTCTCATAAACCTGACGAATTGCTTCTAAAACAGAATCTTCAATTGGAGAACCATCACCGTAATAGGCATTGCGGGGTAAATCTTCGGCTTTGAAAGTTGCTAAAAGCTCTTGACGAATGGTGGTGTCTAAATTGGAGATATGGAACAAATGAGCTTGATTAAACCACACTCTTTCATTCGTCTTAGGATGCTTTGCAACAGCTTGACAAATTTGGCGAGTTCTCAGACGATCATTCTTTTTCCATTCAAACTCAATTCCAGCTTTAAGGCAATAGTTTTCTACGTCAGATTTGCTGCCTGTATTAAAAACATTTTGCCAGGGTAAATCTATCCCTCCTCCATAGTTTCGCACATACATAACCTTTTTTTGCATGAATTTTTCACGAATTTCTAGCTGAATTTGCTCAAAAACTTTCCGACTATCTGCCATAGGAGTTTCTCCCCCTTGGTCAGCGTGTTTTATGCAAAAAAAAGCAATTTTTAGCGGCCAATTGCGAGAATAAGCCATTTCATTATGTAACGGAATAAATTGAGTAGCAGGATACTCAGTGGAAGTATAAATATTTCCATTCACTTTACTGCGAGGGGTTGAACGAAAAGAATACTCTAGCAATTCCCCAGCAACTGCTTGAATAAACCGCTCAAATTCCGCTACACCATCTACTTTGAAGCCTCGAAAAAGAATTCCTCCGTGCTTCCATAAGTGATTTTGAATAAATTGCAGATTGTTGTGCGCCCAAGCTGTCAAGTTCAATTCATCCACAGCCGGCTGCACGACTAATGGAAGCAGGCTGTCATGCTGTACATACGAGGTCTTAATTAATTCCTCTGGGGACAGACTGACTGTTTTACGACTGATATTTCCTAACTTTTTAAGCGTCATAATTTAGCTCACTTCTATAAATCTTGAATGGCCTTGCGTTTGCTCATCTTTAATTTTTGCCGGCCTTTTGCTTGAAGTTCCTTTTCTTGAATGAGCTGTTCTTGTCTGCTGGTTTCCGCCATAATTTCTGCGAGTTCGTTCAACCGACTGTTAGGCTGTGCCACAACTTGATAGAGAAGTCCCTCAAAATCCCTAATCAATCGGGTAATAAGCGCTTGATCAAACAAATCAGTTTTGTATTCAAAGGTAGCATTTAAACCTTCAGGAAATTCCCAAATGTTAAGAAGTAAATCATGCCTTGCTGTTTCCGTTTCCAACTCAAACACGCTGAGAGTTAAACCGGCTAACTCTAAGGGAGGCATCGGAGCATTTTGCAGCACAAACCATGCCTGATACATGGGGTTGTGGTTTAAATTCCGCTCAGGTTGCAGTTCTTCTACTAGCTTCTCGAAGGGCAAATCTTGATGAGCGTAAGCTCCTAAAGCAACAGTGCGACACCGTCTCATTATTTCTCGAAACGTTGCATTCTCAGACAAATCATTTCGCAACACTAAAGTATTAATAAAAAATCCAATCAATTTCTCAGTTTCAACTTGGTTACGATTGGCAATGGGAGAACCAATTCGGATATCTTTAGTGCCGGTGTGGCAATAGAGCAATGTCTGAAATGCTGCCAGCAAGGTCATAAATAAAGTGACACCTTCTTGTCGGCTTAATTGAGAAAGTGCTTCGCTTACATCCTTAGAAATAATAAACGATTGTTTCGCACCGCGATTACTTACAACAGAGGGTTTTAAACGATTGTTGGGAAATTTTAACTGAGGACAACGACCGCTTAGTTGCTGCTTCCAGTAATTTAACTGACTTTGCAAAACTTCTCCTTGCAACCACTGGCGCTGCCAAACAGCAAAGTCGGCATACTGCACCGGCAGTTCAGGAAGGGGTGAAGGATTTCCAGCACAAAAGGCTTCATAAAGTGCTGCCAATTCTTTTATAAAAACTCCCATCGACCACCCATCCGAGACGATATGGTGCATCGTTAGCAGTGTAATATGTTCTTGTGAGTTCAACCGCAGCAAAGTGGCGCGAAGCAGCGGACATTGAGTTAAATCAAAGAGTTTTACAGCATCTTCTATAGCCAATCGACGCACTTCTGCATCGCGGTTTGATGCCGGCACCTCACTTAAATCTATCACCGGCAAAGTAATTTTTACAGTGCTATGAATGATTTGAGCGAGTTCACCTTTCATTTCCACAAAACTTGTTCTTAAAGCTTCGTGGCGCTGAATGATTTCGTTAAAACTTTGCTCTAAAGCAGCCAAGTTGAGAGAACCTTTCAACCGGACTGCAACCGGAGAATTGTAAAGCGAAGAATCTGGCGCTAACTGCTGTAACAACCACATCCGCTGTTGAGCAAAAGATAAGGGTAATGTTTGGTTGCGCGGTACGGGATGAATAGGCGGCGCTGCAAATTTTTGCTCAGACTTTAATGCTGTCTCAATGCGTTCGCTCAAACTTGACACTGTCGGCAACTCAAACAGCCACGATAGAGGAATTGCTATTTGGAAAGCTTCTCGCAGTCGAGAAATTACCTGAGTGGCTAATAATGAATGTCCTCCCAATTCAAAAAAGTTATCGTGGATGCCGACTCGTTCAACATAAAGAACTTCAGTCCAGATGCCGGCAATTACCTCTTCAATCGGGTTTCGGGGACTGATAAAAGTGCTGGCTAAGTCACCCATAGCCGTGTCTGGTGCCGGCAGCGCTCGGCGGTCAACTTTTCCGTTAGGCGTTAAAGGTAGGGCTTCCAGCAGAACAAAGACAGCCGGCACCATGTAATCAGGTAACTTTTCTTTCAAAAAACTCCGCAATTCGCTCGACTTTATCCCAGAAACTTGACCGTCCATGTATGCTTCATCAGCCACCACATAAGCCACCAAGCGCTGATTACCCGGTTCATCCTCTCTGGCAATTACAACTGCTTCCTCCACAGACGGATGCTGGCTGAGAGCGGCTTCAATTTCGCCTAATTCAATGCGGAAACCACGAATTTTAACTTGATTATCAATGCGACCGAGATATTCTATGGTTCCATCCGGTAAATAACGCGCTAAATCGCCGGTTTTATACAGTCGGCTATTGGGTTCATTACTAAATGGATTAGCAATAAATTTTTCAGCCGTTAAATCAGGCCGGTTGAGATATCCCCTGGCGAGTCCTGCTCCTCCGATATAAAGTTCACCTTGAAGACCAACCGGCACGGGTTGCAGATGTTTATCTAAAATATAAAGTTGCGTATTTGCAATCGGATTCCCGATCGGCATGGCTCCCGATAATTTCGCATCTTCTGGCACTTCATAAATGCAACATCCTACAACGCTTTCGGTCGGGCCATATTCATTAATCAGTCGGGTTTGTGGGGATTGAGTGCGCCAGTAGGACAGGGTTTTTCCTAACAGTGCCTCGCCGCCAATAATAAACGCTCTGGTTTGACCGGCTGGCTTTTCACTGGTCAAGCACT
>NZ_JACJOU010000010.1 GCF_014695725.1 Microcoleus sp. FACHB-672
TATTGCCAATCAGGATATCATCGTCTTTGCCACCGTGGAGGGTATCATTCCCATCACCACCATCGAGGAGATCATTGCCCACATTGCCGTTGAGGTAGTCGTTGCCATCACCGGCAACAATAGTATCGTTGCCGAGATCACCCAGCAGCAGATCCGCCCCTAGGTTTCCAATAATGAGATCGTTATCTTTGCCCCCAAAAATGGTGTCATCACCTAAGCCACCATCCAGGGTGTCATTATCGGCATTGCCATTGATATAGTCATTGCCGGCACCGCCAGTAACCGTGTCATTTCCCTGTTCACCAAACAGTAAATCATCTCCATCTTGTCCTAAGACAACATCATTGTCTTTACCGGCAAAGATTACGTCAATATCATTGCCGCCATCGATATAATCAGTGCCGGCATTTCCAAATAAAATATCAATTCCGTCACCGCCAATGAGATTATCATTAGCGCCACTGCCGAATAGCCAATCATCGCCGGCAAAGCCATCAATTACTTCGGCTGCATTTGTGCCGATGATTGTATCATCCTCTTCACCCCCATTCAGAGTAGATTCAACTTGATTGACATTGGGAATGATGGGGATGCCAAGTGCAAGATTTCCTAGATCTGCAATGCCGAGACTTGGTGTTGCTGTAGGTGCCGGCGTTGGGTTAGGAGCGGGTGCCGGCGTTGGTGTTGGTGTTGGATTAGGTATTGGTGTTGGGTTGGGTGTGGGTGCCGGTGTGGGTGCCGGCGTTGGTGTTGGGTTAGGTGTGGGTGCCGGCGTTGGTGTTGGGTTAGGTGTAGGAGTGGGTGTGGTAGCACTCACCGCCAAGTTAAAGCGCTCACTATTACTCGCACCGGCACTATCTTTAGCCGTTACCAAAATATCAAACGTCGCCGCCGTCCCTTCTGGTGGCGTCCCTGAAATCGTGCGTGTTTGTGCCTCGAAACTTAACCATGCCGGTAAGGGACTACCATCCGCTAGCGTCAACGTATAAGTCAGCGCATTGCCATCCGCATCAACAAACGTATTTTCCGCGAAGGTATAGCTAAAGAGCGTTCCCGCCGTTGCCTGAGTATCTGAAATTGGTGTTGATACTGTTGGGACAGTATTTTCCGTTTCGTTAACGGTTAAAGTAAACACATCGCTGACAGAAGCCTCGGCGTCTGATGCGGTTACTTTAATATTAATTGCGCCTAAATTATCCGCTGCCGGTGTTCCTGAAAACGTGCGCGTTGTTGAGTTAAAGGTTAACCAGCTTGGCAAAATTGAGCCATTTTCTAAGCTAGCGCTGTAAGTTAGGTTATCACCATTAGCATCAATGAAAGTATTGTCTGCAACCGTAAAATTAAAGCCAATATTTTGTGTTGCACTTTGGTCATTAATCACCGTTGATAATGTAGGTGAATCGTTAGTGGCTGGGATATCCGCTATGGTGAGTGTGGCGCTACGATTAGGTGCTGCGCCTAGATTATAAGCAGCACCGTCGGTGAGGGTGACGGTAACGGTTTCGTCTGGATCAATAATCCCATCATCAGTGACAACAACATTAATGGTGGCAGTGGTTTCCCCAGCGGCAAAGGTTACAGTTCCTGGTAAAGCAGTATAATCGGTGCCATTGGTCGCTGTACCCCCTACTGTGTAAGCAACTGTGATGCCACCATCCGTTGCCGGTGAGGTGAGGGTGAGGGTAAAGGTGCCGACGGTTCCCGCTTCTGTTGGAGAAGTGCCGGCACTAATGCTGAGGGTGAGGGCGTCGTTTTGGTAGTAGTGAATTATGCCATCCCCTGCCCCAACAAAGGCGTCTAAATCGCCGTCGCCGTCAATATCGGCAAAGGTGGGGGACGCCAAACCCCCCACATCCGTGAGATTGAAGGGGTTGGTTTGGGGGGCGGCAAAGGCTGGGGCGCTGGCGGTGCCAGTATTCTGGTAGTAGTACGTGTTGCCGTCATCTGCCCCAACAAAGGCGTCTAAATCGCCGTCGCCGTCGATATCGGCAAAGGTCGGGGACGCATAACGCCCCACACTGGTGAGGTTGAAGGGGTTGGTTTGGGGGGCGGCAAAGGCTGGGGCACTGGCGGTGCCGATATTCTGGTAGTAGTACGTGTTGCCGTCACCTGCCCCAACAAAGGCGTCTAAATCGCCGTCGCCGTCAATATCAGCTAAGGTGGGGGACGCATTAGACCCCACAGGGGTGAGGTTGAAGGCGTTGGCTTGAGGGTTCGCAAAGGCTGGGGCGCTGGCAGTGCCGGTATTCTGATAGTAGTACGTGTCGCCGTAAAGTGCCCCAACAAAGGCGTCTAAATCGCCGTCGCCGTCAATATCGCCTAAGGTGGGGGACGCATTAGACCCCACATGGGTGAGGTTGAAGGGGTTGGTTTGGGGGGCGGCAAAAGCTGGGGCGCTGGCGGTGCCGGTATTCTGGTAGTAGTACGTGTTGCCGTCATCTGTCCCAACAAAGGCGTCTAAATCGCCGTCGCCGTCAATATCGGCTAAGGTGGGGGCGGCGTAAAACCCCACATCTGTGAGGTTGAAGGGGTTGGTTAGGTGAGCAGCAAAGGCTGGGGCGCTGGCGGTGCCGATATTCTGAGAGTAGTACGTGTTGCCCTCACGTTCCCCAACAAAGGCATCTAAATCGCCGTCGCCGTCAATATCGGCTAAGGTGGGGGACGCATTAGACCCCACATTGGTGAGGTTGAAGGGGTTGATTTGAGGGTTCGCAAAGGCTGGGGCGCTGGCGGTGCCGATATTCTGAGAGTAGTACGTGTTGCCGTAAGCGTCCCCAACAAAGGCGTCTAAATCGCCGTCACCGTCAATATCGCCTAAGGTGGGGGAAGCCCATTGCCCCACATTGGTGAGGTTGAAGGGGTTGATTTGGGGGTTCGCAAAGGCTGGGGCGCTGGCGGTGCCGGTATTCTGGTAGTAGTACGTGTTGCCGTCACTTGCCCCAACAAAGGCGTCTAAATCGTCGTCGCCGTCAATATCGCCTAAGGTGGGGGACCCACAATACCCCTCATTGGTGAGGTTGAAGGGGTTGATTTGGGGGTTCGCAAAGGCTGGGGCGCTGGCGGTGCCGGTATTCTGGTAGTAGTACGTGTTGCCGTCACTTGCCCCAACAAAGGCGTCTAAATCGTCGTCGCCGTCAATATCGCCTAAGGTGGGGGTGCTCCAATACCCCACATCCGTGAGGTTGAAGGGGTTGGTGAAGGTTTGTTGGGTGAAATTTGCCATTTTTAGTTTCTCCTCATTTTGTTATCAGTCATGGGTCAAGTCTGATTGCAGACTTTCTTTGCTAGACCTCGGCTATTTTTCTGTGCCGGCCTCTCTGTGTTTAAACTTACTTAACTGAGTGCCGAGCTTCACTGCAAAAAGTTAAATAAGGCTCGATTCGGCGTTGGGAAAATTTCCGCATTGCTTCATTCTCCCAAGCAATAGAAAATCAGCGCTTGTTTTTGTTCTGGCGAGATAAAAACAGAATATTCATTGTTTTCGCTTATGGCTTCCAGCATCCGCTCAACTAATGCCTCCACAGGAGAAGTCATGCCGGCGTGAAAACGGGGGTTTTGCCGCAATATTGCCGAGAGTAATGTGGAACCCGAACGCGGTAGTCCAGAAATAAAGTGAA
Organism: Microcoleus sp. FACHB-672; assembly: GCF_014695725.1. Taxonomy (NCBI): domain Bacteria; kingdom Bacillati; phylum Cyanobacteriota; class Cyanophyceae; order Oscillatoriales; family Microcoleaceae; genus Microcoleus; species Microcoleus sp. FACHB-672. Next base: position 3,618 of record NZ_JACJOU010000010.1, read on the forward strand.
TTTGATTCAGCATCATATAAAACAAAAATGAGTAACTTGAACAGATGCGAGCCGCCTCAAGAATCGCTACAGTTAAAGCTTTATGAACTTTCCACACCGGCAAAATTAAGTGTGAAGAATAATTAACAATTTGTCACCCCTGCAATCTAGATACTCGTGTTAAGGCGCTCTGCTGTATCAAAAAGCCTTAATAGCTGGGTGAATATCTGCTCAAATGCAGATAAGTATCTGTTTGGGTTTCATCCCAGTAAAAAGAGTCGGTTAGATTGATGGGTGGTGAAGGCTATGCGAATTCCCTGCCTGTGCAACCCGTAAAGAATAAAATGACGCGAACAAGGCTGGAGAAGTTTCTGAGGTTGAGTTGGGTAGCTGTACCACTGAAGAAAATCTCCATAACGCATGACACCATTTTTGACAGGCCAACAGTCTCTACTCTAACTAACAAAAACCTGGCTGCCTATACTTGATTATTTTTAATAACAGTGCATAAATTTATTTTTGCTTCTATTCTTTTGTGGAGTCGGCGCTCAATATAAAAGGGTGCGTGAGTCACGCACCCGACTCCTGTTGATTTTGATGTCAATTAGATTGTGGCGAAATCACTTGCAGTAATTAAGTTAGGTTGCACACTGGCTAGGGTAGCGAGAAGTTCATCACCGGCACTGATTAAAGTGGTGTTATTACCAGCAATAATGGTGAGGTTCTCGAAGGTTAAACCGACAGTTAAACCCAGCAAATCTTCACCATCCGTGAAATCGGCAATCGTATCACTGCCGGCACCGACTTTCAGGACAAAGAGATCACTGCCGGCACCACCGATTAAGCTGTCATTCCCCAAATCCCCACCGAGGATATCATTACCATCGCCGCCGATGAGCGTATCATCATCCTTACCACCATGGAGGGTATCATTCCCATCACCGCCCTCCAAAAGATCTGCACCTGCGTTGCCGTAGAGTGCATCATTGCCGGCATCCCCGCTTAGCGTATCATTGCCGGTATTTCCTAACAGGATATCATCGTCTTTGCCGCCGTGGAGGGTATCATTCCCATCACCACCATCGAGGATGTCATTGCCCACATTGCCGTTGAGATAGTCGTTACCATCACCGCCAACTATCGTATCGTTGCCGAGATCTCCGAGCAGCAGATCCTCGCCTAGGTTTCCAATAATCAGATCATGATCTTTGCCGCCATTGATTGTGTCATTACCATTACCCCCATCCAGGGTGTCATTATCGGCATTACCATTAATATAGTCATTGCCGGCACCGCCAGTAACCGTGTCTTTTCCCTGTTCACCAAACAGGAAATCATCCCCATCTTGTCCTAAGACAACATCATTGTCTTTACCGGCAAGGATCGTGTCAATATCACTGCCGCCATCGATATAATCAGCGCCGGCATTTCCAAATAAAATATCAATTCCGTCACCGCCGATGAGATTGTCATTAGCGCCACTGCCAAAGATCCAATCATCGCCGGCAAAGCCATAAATGACTTCGGCTGCATTTGTGCCGGTGATTGTATCATTCTCTTCGCCGCCATTAAGGCTAGATTCAACTTCATTGATATTGGGAATGATGGGGATGCCAAGTGCAAGATTTCCTAGATCCGCAATGCCGGGTGTTGCTGTGGGTGCCGGTGTGGGTGTTGGGTGCCGGTGTGGGTGTTGGGTTAGGTGTGGGTGTTGGGTTAGGTGTTGGATCACTCACCGCCAAGTTAAAGCGCTCACCGACACTCGCACCGGCAGTATCTTTAGCCGTCACCAAAATATCAAACGTCGATGCCGTCCCTTCTGGGGGTGTCCCGGAGAGAGTGCGTGTTTGCAGATCGAAACTCAACCATGCCGGCAGTGCAGTGCCATCCGGCAGCGTCACCGTAGAAGTCAGCGCATCGCCATCGGCATCAACAAACGTATTGTCCGCGAAGATATAGCTAAAAAGTGTTCCCGCCGTCGCCTGGGTATCTGAAATTGGCGTTGATACTGTAGGCGCAATATTCTCCGTTTCGTTAACGGTTAAAGTAAACACATCGCTGACACTTGCCACTGCGTCAGATGCGGTTACTTTAATATTAATTGCGCCTAAATCATTGGGTACCGGCTTTCCTGAAAATGTGCGCGTTGTTGAGTTAAAGGTTAACCAACTTGGCAAAGCACCGCCATTTTCCAAACTGGCACTGTAAGTAGTGTCGCCATCAACCTCGATGAAAGTATTCTGAGGAACGGTAAAATTAAAGTCGGCATTTTGCACCGCACTTTGGTCGTTAATGACTGTTGATAACGTTGGTGAATCGTTAACGGCTGCGATATTCAAGCTAACCGTGTAACCTGTCGTTGTATAAGCCGATTCATCTGAACCATTCCAGTTAAAGGTAGCAATTCCATTGAAATTGGCATTCGGTGTAAAGAGCAGGTTATTGAGTTCAGCAAACGCAATTTCTTGGTTAATCGTTACCTCATTGCCGGCTAAACTTAGCGTGCCATTTTGAGGCACCGAGGTGAGCTGAATTTTGGCTAAATTCTCCCCATCTATTTCATCAAAGGTGCTGCTGAAGTCAGTGGCAGAAAATTCAAGATTCGTGTCTTCATCGCCTTGTTTAACCACTGTATTAACAGTGATGAGGCCGAAAACGTCCTCATTATCTGCGGCGACGCCAGAGGTTGTGAGGTCGGTGTTGGCGTTGTTGGCAGCATCATTGCCGCTGAAGTTGGGAAGTCCACCTACGACATTGACGGTGGGAAGGCTAGAAGGCATCCCCTGGTTGTTGCCGTTGGGGTTAGTCGTGGAGTGCAGGGCAAAAATGGACCCACCTTTCCCTTGGCCGGGGTTCGCGCCGGTGCCGCCAGTGGCGGTGTTGTTGGTGAAGATTGTGTTGTTAAGGTTTAACGTGCCGGTGCGAATAAAGATCGCTCCCCCGAAGCCGGCACCGCCGCCGCCAAAGCCACCTTCGGTGTAGCCAACCAAAGTAGGCGGCCATTTGGTATACCATCCGTTAGTACCACCCAAGCCGCCGTCGCCGCCGCCAAAACCCCCCAAGCCGCCAAAACCCCCCAAGCCGCCAAACATACCGCCGCTCCAGCCGCCGGCACCACCGCCACCGCCAAAGCCACCAAAACCGCCAAAACCGCCATCTCCATTAGTGCCGAACCCGTTACCAGCAATCAAAGGGTCGACCCAGCTACCGCCGCCAAAGCCGCTACTACTACCATCGCCGCCACCACCACCAAAGCCGCCAAAGCCGCCACTACCGCCATTACCGCCATCACCTGAAAAGCCTAAATAACCGTTAACGCTACCGCCTTTGCCCCCTTCGCCGCCTATCCCGCCGCCAGCAAACAAGCCACCACTGCCACCAGAACTGCCAGGGCTACCATCGCCGGCAGTGCCGCCATGATCGACACTGATGCCATCGCTGCCGGCGGTGCCGTTGCTGCCGCCGCTGCCACCAAAGAACCCGCCACTGCCGCCCCCATTGCCGTCGCCATTGCCAGCAAAGCCGCCGCCGCCATAGTTACCATAGTTTTTGCTCTCACCGCCATTGCCTCCAAGTGCAGAGTTGTTGGAGAAGCTGACATTACTGAGCGTCACCGTTCCGTCATAAATGAAGAGTCCGCCCCCCATACCGGCAGCACCACCACCGCCATTTCCGCCTTGCGCTCGGCCCCCCGTAATACTCATATTGGAGAAACTGACAACCCCCGACTTGACAAAGAAGGGGCGCACATCACCGGCATCATTCATCCCGTTATTATTGATATCCCCACTAGCAGTGCAATGATTGCCAATAATGTTGATATTGCTGTCAATTGCGATTTGCGGATTGGCCGTGAGTCTGACTTTGTCGTACAGAGTAATTGTGTCATCGCCTGCCGTGTTGTTTGCCTGCAAAATCGCCCAGCTTAAGGTGCCGGCTGTGTTGCCGGTTCCGTCGTCAGTCTCAACTGTGACATCAAAGTCCGTTGCTGAGTTAATCACATCAACGGCTAGATTAACTGTTGCGCCGGCAATGGCATAATCCATGCCATCAAACCCATTCCACCCAAAGCTGATAATGCCTGAGAAATCGGCATTGGGTGTGAAGGCAAGGTTCGCTAAATCAGCGGGATCAATTTCTTGATTTGCCATGACAGCTACCCCGTTTAAGGTCAGACTTCCATTACCGGGAACTGAGGTGATTTTAATCTTGCCCAGAGGTTGGTTCTCTAAATCCTCAAAGGCGCTTTCAAAGTCGGTTGCCGAAAAAGTAATGACGGTGCCGGCACTTCCTGTTTTTCTGACTGTACTAACAATCGGCAACTCATTTGTCGCGTTCATCACCCCGTAAACGTCCTTGTTATCTAGCGCGACGCCAGGGATCGTGGGGTTAACGTTAGCAGTGTCAGCCTTGTCGGCAGCGTCATTACCGCTGAAGTTGGGTAGTCCATCGACTGCCGTGACGATAGGGAGGCTAGACGGCATCCCCTGGTTGTTGCCGTTGGTGTTGGTTGTGGACTGCATGGCAAAAATGGCCCCACCTTTACCTTCGCCAGGAGTTGCCCATGTGCCGGCGATGGCAGTGTTGCTGGTGTTGCCTTCACCCCCGATGGCACTGTTGTTGTTGAAGGTTGTGCCTTTGAGGTTTAATGTGCCGGTGCGAATAAAGATCGCTCCCCCCAAGCCGCCTCCACCGCCGCCCGTGCTGGCTGCTGAGTAGGTGTAGTCACCGCTATTGCCGCCGAAACTGCCTCCATAGCCGTCGCCGCCACCGCCGCTACCGCCGCCACCGTAGCCGCCACCGCCGAAGCCGCCACCGCCGAAGCCGCCGCCGCCGAAGCCGCCGTCGCCCCCCAGGGCGTCATCCCCACCACCGCCGCCGCCGAAGCCTCCATAGCCGAGGAAAAAGCCGCCACCGCCGAAGCCGCCGCTGTAGCTGCCGCTGCCGTAGTGGAAAACGGAAATGCCGGCGTAGCCTCCATAGTTGCCACTGCCGCCGTAGCCACCGCTGTAGCTGATTGCGGAGCCAAACAGACCACCGCCGCCCCCCATGTCGGCAGCATTTCCAAACATCCCTCCACCGCCGCCGACGCCACTGCCGCCGTTGCCACCGATAGCCGTGTTACCACTGAAGGTGATGTTGTTCAGGCTGACACTGCCGGCATAGATGAACAAACCGCCCCCCATGCCGGCACCGCCACCATTGCCATTTCCCCCCTGCGCCCGTCCACCAGAAATGGTTAAGTTGGAGAAGTTGACTGTGCCTGACTTGATGAAGAAGGGACGCACGTCACCGGCATCGTTCGTGTTATTGCCGTTAACATCCCCACTGACGGTGAAATTATTGCCAATAATGTCTATATTGCTATTAATCAGCGTCAGGGGAATTGCTGTAAACCGGACGTTGGTTTGCAGGGTAATTGTGTCATCCCCTGCGATGCTATTCGCTTGCTTAATGGCGTAACTCAACGTGCCGGCGGTGTTGCCAATTCCGTCGTCAGTCGCAACCGTGACATCAAAGTTTGCCAGGACATACTCATAATCTTCAATCGCTTCGGCAGAGAAGGGAGTTGCCGTTTCAATGTTGCCAGATGCGATTTCTAAATCCCAATCTGCCCCAAGTGCGCTGCTGCCGGTTTTGTTATCAGATGCAGCAATATCTGCGCCAGTGATTTCGCTCAGACGTGCAATAAAAGACGGGTCAGCCGCTACATCGCACCCGTACAATAAAATGTCGGCAGTTTCACCCAAATTTATTCGCCACTGCTGCAATAAATTTGAATAGCTTTCTAAGTTTTCACGGTTGAGTTGGGTTGCTCCGAGTTTTAAACTGCCCGGACTCCCGTGTGAAATAATATGAACCGCGCTCAGATTGGAAGTGCCGGTGATAATTTCGTTAATTTGCTCGACGCCATCTTGGGTTCCATCAAGGATGACTACTTGTGTACTTGCGGCAATGCCGGCGAGCAGTTGTTGATAATTTTCAACCGTTGGATCGACAATAATGATTTGCGGCTGTCCCAGGTTTGTTTCGGTATTCATAGTATTGGCTCTTTTCCTTAGAGTTAATTGAATTCCTGCGATGCTTTGCTGTATTAAAAATGGTTTAACTCCAGAAGCGTTAAATTGGCTTGTTTCCTAGCTCAAAAACTGTGCCTCTGGTAGTAAAACTCAGGATTTTTATCTACTATACAAAGCTTTGACAAACTTAATCCGTCTGTGGATTGAAGCTTAGGGAGTTTGGGGTGCATTTGCTTTGAGTTTGGCTACCATAAGATTGGCTTTGCTATAGCTTGGTTCTGCCCAAAATGACAGGTTGTTAAATCGCTCAAATAAGTCAGGCGGTAGAATGGTCTGTCTCGGCTGAAATTCAACTTTTTTGCGGATACTGTGCAGCCCTCGTGTTTTGAGTTTGACATCAAATTCTGCTGCCTCATACTCGACGTTTTCATAATAATGTCCAAAATTTTCTTCCCTAATAAATTGATAAATCAAGGCGATTGTTTTATCGGGTCTTTGAGTAAATAGCTCGTAATCAATCAGCAGCAGCCGATGCGAATGTTCGCTATAAAATGCTTCTTTGAGGGCAGTATAAGCAAAACCTACCAATCTGCCACCTTGAGTTAAGGCTTCAGTTCTGCTATAAACGGTTGCCCGTTCTGTCGCGTTGCAAAATAACCCAGAAACATCAAAAGCATTTTGGCGAATTAATCGCTCAATGCTGTCCATCACCCAAGCGATATTTCTGACGCAGCAAATAATTTTAGCATCAGGAAATAATTCCGCAATTAAGCTTAATTTCGCGCACTAAAGTCGGTTGGTATCAAATGGTATCAAAAATAACGCCTTGCTCTGCTTGGGGTTGGTAGTAAGCTGAAAAAATGCTTAATATTAAGGCTTGTTTTTGTTCTGGCGAGATAAAAACAGAATATTCATTATTTTCACTCATGGCTTCCAGCATCCGTTCAACTAATCCCCCAACGGGAGAAGTCATACCGGCGTGAAACCGGGGATTTTGTCGCAGAATTGCAGAGAGTAATGTGGAACCCGAACGCGGTAGTCCAGAAATAAAGTGAATTTTATTAAGCATAGTATAAAATACGAAAGAGCAACTTAAACACGGCCTTAACAATCGCCAGAGTTAAAGCTTTGTAAACTTTAATCACCAGCAAAATTAAGTGTTAAGAATGAGCAACAATTGCCCACATACGATCTAGGTGATCAGCTTAAGGCGTTCTGCTAGGGCAAAAAGCCTTAATAGCCAGGTGAATATCCGCTCAAATGCAGATAACTATCCGTTTGATTTCATCAAGTAAAAATAGCCCGGCGGATTGATAAGTAGTGAAGGAAGGCTAATTTTCTGGCAACGCAACCCGTCTTGAAAATGACGGAAACAAGTAATTTTCAAGGCTGGAGAGGATTATGAAGCTGAGTTCGGTTCTGTAGCATTGAAAGAATTTCCAGAAGATGTGGCACGATTTTGACACGCCTACAATTTCTACTGTAACTAATAAAAATCTGTCTGTGTAGAGGTAATTATTATTATTAAATAAAATAAATATAAGTTAAAGTTTGTGCTTTTCGTTCTGTTGTAAAGCCGGCACTCAATATTATAGGGTGCGTGAGCCACGCACCCTACTCCACTTGTAGCAGCAAACTTCTCAAGCCCAACCGTCTTATACCTTTTGCCTTACATCTGAGCAAGGCAGAGGAAATGTGCAACTACACTTGAACAAAATCATTGACAGTGATCAAGCTGGGTTGCACGCCGATTAGTGTGACTAAAAGTTCATCACCGGCAAGAATTAAAGTGGCATTATTACCTGCAGTAATCGTGAGATTCTCAAACGTTAAACCGGCACTTAAACCCAGCAAATCTTCCCCATCCGTAAAATCGGCAATAGTATCACTGCCGGCACAAGTGGATATTGTCAGAGATGGGCTAAACGAACTTACCGAGAAATTGAGAGCGGGTGGCCAAAGCGCGTAAATATTTAAAGAGAGCAGCCTGCCGTTAAGCAGACCACTCTCCCACACAAAGGACAAAATAATGACCGACCAAGATCACCTTAAGCCTACCCGAAGCCTAACACCGCGCTCTGCCGGCTGTAAAGACGCTACGCTTCCATTAAAAACGGGGTGCCGGCGAACACCCCGAAATCGCTGAAATGATAGTTTTGAAAATTGCTTTTTGCCCTTCAAAGCTATGCACATAAAAAGCTATGGCATGACTAAAAAATCGCTTTTGAGTATTGGGGAAGGAGCTTAATTACTTTTTGAGCAAAAGGCTAGCGATTCTATGCAATAACCTGGAAGTCGCTGCTAGTTAAGGCTAAGCCTGTTGAGAGGCTGGCAATTTGTACCTGCGCGGCTGCTCCTGTACCATCTGAATCAAAGAAGAGCGCGCCGTTTGATGAGTTGTAGATGACGCGATGATTGGAATTAGTTGCCCCAACGCCAATGACAAGCTGAGAAGAGAGCAGAGATCCAGGTGTGACTCCTGTTGTGGTGGTTAAGCTGCCGCCAAAACCGCTGTCTGAAAGTACAATTCTATCTAGTTGTGCCCGATTAAAGTCGGTAATGGTATCACTACCTTCAGTGGCAGAGTTGAAGGTAAAGTAGTCTGCATCGGCACCTCCAATAAGCGAATCGCTGCCGACACCTCCAGCAAGGGTATCATTTCCTACAGCTCCAGTGAGGGTGTCATTTCCTAATAAACCCGAGAGGTAGTTATTGCCGCTATTACCCCATATTCTGTTATTCAGTGCATTGCCATAGCCATAGTAAGCACTGCCTTGAAGATAGAGATTTTCCACATTAGGGCTTAAGGTGTAGCTGGCAGAAGAGTAGATAATATCTACCCCAGCATTCAGTCCTTCAATAACCACATCAGTGGTACCGTTTACATCGTATCTGTCACTACCTAAGCCGCCTTCCATTGTATCGACGCCAGCAGCTCCCCAGAGGTAGTTATTGCCGCTATTACCCCATATTCGGTTATTCAGTGCATTGCCAAAGCCATAGTAAGCACTGCCTTGGAGATAGAGATTTTCCACATTAGGGCTTAAGGTGTAGCTGGCAGAAGAGTAGATAATATCTGTGCCAGCATTCAGTCCTTCAATAACCACTTCACTGGTGCTGTCTACATCGTATCTGTCACTACCTAAGCCGCCCTCCATTGTATCAATGCCGACAGCTCCCCAGAGGTAGTTATTGCCGCCATTACCCCATATTCTGTTATTCAGTGCATTGCCAAAGCCAGAGTAAGCACTGCCTTGAAGTTGAAGGTTTTCTACATTAGGGCTTAAGGTGTAATTAGCAGAAGAGTAGATAATATCTGTGCCAGCATTCAGTCCTTCAATAACCACTTCACTGGTGCTGTCTACAACATAAGTGTCGTTTCCACCACCACCAATGAGTGTGTCACTACCTGCACCACCGTTGAGTATATTGGCTACAGCATTACCTGTGATAGTGTTATTCAGGGTATTGCCCGTACCGTTGATGGCTGCTATTCCGGTTAAAGTTAGATTCTCTAGGTTATTTGCCAGTGTCCAAGTTATTGAGGATTGAACTGTGTCTGTCCCTTCACTCAGCGCCTCGGTAGTGATGTCGCCAGCGTTGTCTACCACATAAATATCATTGCCCAGTCCCCCAATCATGGTGTCTGCACCAATACCCCCATTGAGGGTGTCATTACCTGCGGTACCGGCGAGTATATTGTTGGCATCAATCGTTGTCGTATTAAGCAGAACAGAGACGGTATTGCCTACCCGGTTTGCCGTCGCCAAGTCGGGCCGGCCATCTCCGTTGAAGTCCCCTGAGATAACGGTTTGAGGATTACCCCCCACCGCAAAACTCGTTCCAGGTGTAAAGTTACCCGCGCCATCTCCCAATAACAAAGAGACGCTACTTGAGTCATAAGCTGACACTGCCAAGTCTAGGTTGCCATCATCGTTAAAGTCTTCCGCAGTGACGGAACGGAGATTGCTCCACGCTCCTGTCAGGGTGCTAACGCTAAAGTTGCCGGTGCCATCCCCCAAGAGGATCGAGACAGTGCTGCTATTAACAAGACCATTAAGGTTGCGGTTCGCTGTTGCCATGTCCAGGTTGTTGTCGCCGTTAAAGTCCGCCACGGCAACAGAATAGGGACGAGAGCCGACGGTAATATTGGGGGCAGCGGTAAAGTTGTTGCCGGTTCCATTGCCTAAACGAACCATGACATTGTTGGTGATTGCGTTGCCAACGCTAATGTCGGGGTTGCCATCGCCGTTGAAGTCCGCTACCGCAACTGGACGGGGACGGGGTTCAACCATTCCCGGAAGGGGAATGGTTGCGGAAGTGGTGAAATTGCCGGTGCCATTTCCTAAAAGCACGGAAAGGTTGTTGCCGACATTATTGCTGCTGACGATATCGAGATTGCCATCGCGGTTTAAATCCCCAACTGCGAGGTTGCGAGGACTATCCCCAACACCTAGGGGGGTGGGGGTGAGGGTGAAGTTGCCGGTGCCATCTCCCAACAGGATAGACAGGTTGTCAGAGGTGCGGTTCGCCGTGGCGATATCGAGGTTGTCGTCGTTGTTGAAATCAGCAACGATAATAGCCGTGGGATTCGCCCCCACAGGCAGGGCGACAGTAGAGAACGTCGTAAAGCTGCCGGTGCCATCCCCCAAAAGTACGGAAACGTTGTTTGAGGCATCATTTGCCACAGTGATGTCTAAGTTGCCGTCGCCGTTGAAGTCTCCTTTGGCGAGGTAGTAGGGTGTTGTCCCCACTGCAAAGTTAGTCGCAGGGCCGAAATTAAACACGCCTGGGTATGTTTGCAGGACTTGTGGTGTAAATGCCAGAGAAGAAGTAATTTTGCCGATTGCAAAGTCTAGTTTCCAGTCACCCCCTTTTGCTGCGCTGCCGGTTGGGTTGGTGGAGGCGGCGATTTTTGCACCTGTTAGCTGGTGCAGCCGGCACAGAAGAGAGGCTGAGGGGGTGAATTTTTTAGAGCGGCTAGATTTCTCGCCGGCTGCCACGTTGCAACCGTAAATCAGGATTTCAGCGTTATCAGTTAAGGCGGTTTTCCACTGCTGCAACAAGCCGGTGTAATTATTAAGCGTTTCCAGGTTTAATTCACTGTTGCCTAAATAAAGGCAGCCGGTAGAACCGTGAGAGACAATATGAAGATGGGAAATGAGTGAGCCTGTGAGCGCTTCAGTGATTTGCTGGATGCCATCACGGAAGGGGTCAAGAATGAGAACCTCGGCCCCTTTCTGAATGCCGGCTGCTAACAGTTCCCAAGCTTCTACTGTGGTATCAATCGCTACCAGCATCCCCCTTGCTAAGATTGCGAAGTTGCTATCGGAGTTTTTCTGAGCTATTTGGATTTCTGTGCCTGGATTGGCTTGATTTTGGCTGCAATTGGGGGTGATGTTACTGTAGCGGTTAACGGTGGCAGTTTCCATTGTCATTATTGCTTTGTTATCAATTGTTAGCGTTGGTTTGTTAGCAGTTAGTCGTAAAGTATTGATTTACCACTTACCTTCGCTAACTCATTTCTTATACAGATATAAAGACGCCTATCCCTGTACAGCTATAAAAACTCAATTCGAGCCGATTATGTTGCCAAATTGGCAGGTTTTTACACAAAAATATGCTGGCTGCTTATCGAATAATTAGTTATGACCAAAATAAAATTCTGTCAATCTAAAAAGAGATTGGCAAAACGGTTGATATTAGGGGATCAGAGGATTAGGGACTGTGCGGTGTTAGGAAAAATTTTGTAGGAAAAAAATTAAATAGATTGGATGGGATCAAGGGTGATTAGCCGGCTGATTTCGTCTGTCTGAAAGCCTAATGCCATTGGTTGCCGCACTTTGGGTAAGATTTGGATGTCATACAGTTCGGCAATCAGTCCTTCAAACCGCAACCAGTGAACAATTGTGCCGGTGTTTAGGTTGATTATTAGGAAGCCGCAGCGAGGTTCTGCATCTTTGGCGATTAATTCTTGATCGAGGGCTAGTCCAGAAAAGGTTTTATCTTCGCTTCTTGGTTTTGACAGCCCAACGATGGCATAATCTTTCCAGAAGGCTAATCCGCGAAGATAGCCGGGACAGAAAGTAATGGGTTCAAATTTTCCGCTTTCTATATCTGCATAACCGAAAAAGCCGGTGCCTGAATTTAATAACCATAATTTATCCCGATACCACCGAGGTGAGTGTGGCATGGATAAGCCGGCTAAAATAATTTCGTTAGATTCTATGTCAATGACGCAGCCACTTGCTTGTCTTCTGTCTCGCCATCCGTCAATAACATCAGATTGACTGACAGTCGTAACAAAACGGGGTTTTCCTTCTACCATTGCCAAGCCGTTGAGATGGCAACGATCTTCATTGACGATTTTGGAAATAAACGGAGGTTTCCACAGAGGCGTGCAACTGTTACGCTCGCTTACGGTGGCTAAGCAATTTAATAGAGTAGAGACAAAAAGTATTCTGCCGGCACTATCTACGGCAATATCATGAATATCTAAGTCGCCGGTTGTATAAGCAATTCGGGGAATATAAAGTTTATCGCGCCCTTCATAAAGTTGGGAGGCGGAAAGTACGTTATCTAACTGCCAAAGTTGATATTTGGTACTCAAATAAAGGCGTTCTGGTGTGGCGTAAAGTCCCATTGCTCGATTAAACAAACGCTCAAATCCAGAAAATTCTCCTTCTGATGTGACGCCAACAAACATCAGGCGTGAGGTTTGGTAGGTTGTGAAGGCAAGGCTGATATGTTCTTCTTGCAACCAATCGAGAAACTGGCGGGAGTAAGTGGTTTCTAAGGATTGAGCGGTTGTTGATGAAATATTTTGATTCACCCTTAAAATTCTCCCATCAGATTTTATTTTAAAAGCTGGAATTAGGGAAATAAGATTTTGCGATTTTTAGGGCGTGTCAGCCGGCAAGCAGGTTGTTCGGTGCGAATTTAGTATACATTATTTTAGTGAATTTGATGAGTTACTGCTAGAGCCAGATATTTAAAATTGTCGTCTGTATAAAACGTAATCGGGTGGATAATGCCTTTGCTTGACTTTATCCACCCGATTATTGATGCTAGGTTTGATTAGATGAGAACGAAATCACCGGCACTAATTGAGTTAGCCGGCAACCCGTTGACTGTGGCGAGAAGTTCGTCCCCAACACGAATCAACGTATTACTGTCTGAAGCCGTGATGGTGAGGTTCTCGAAGGTTAAGCCGGCAGTTAAGACAAAGAAATCTTCACCGGCTGTAAAATCCGTGATGGTATCGCTACCGGCACCTTTGCTCAAAACAAAGCGATCACTGCCGGCACCGCCTGTTAAAGAATCATTGCCTAAATCTCCGTTGAGAATATCATCACCGGCACCGCCTATCAGCGTGTCATCTCCTTTGCCGGCATACAGACTATCATTGCCATCACTGCCATCTAAAAGATCCGCACCCGCGTTGCCATAGAGTACATCGTTGCCGCTATCCCCGCTCAGGGTATCATCTCCCTGTCCGCCACACAGCAGATCTGCGCCGGTATTGCCGATGAGAATATCATCGTCTTTGCCACCGTGAAGGCTATCGTCACCGACACCGCCATCGAGAATATCTTTTCCACTGTTGCCGCTGAGGTAGTCATTTCCCTCACCGCCAAACACGGAGTCATTGCCGTGATCACCCAGCAGCACATCTGCTCCGATATTACCTTTGATTAGGTCATCATCTTGACCGCCATGAATGGTGTCGTCTCCTTCATTGCCATCAAGGGTGTCACTACCGGCATTCCCGTTGAGGTAGTCGTTGCCGGCATTTCCTAAAATCGTGTCATTACCTTGTTCACCAAATAGGAAGTCATCGCCATCTTGTCCGAGAACCGCATCATTTTCTTTACCGCCAAAGATGACATCGGTATCGTTGCCGCCATCGAGATAGTCATTGCCGGCATTGCCAAATAGAATGTCTATGCCGTTACCGCCGATGACATTGTCATTACCGCGATTACCGAAAAGCCAATCACTGCCGGCAAACCCGTAAATACCTTCTGCGGCTTCTGTGCCGGTTAGGCTGTCATTTGACTCCCCACCATTCAGCGTTGTTTGAACTAAATTGACGTTGGGGATAATCGTGATGCCGGTGCCAAGGTTCCCTAGATCCGGAATACCGGGAGTTGGGGTTGGCGTTGGATTTGGGCTTGGTGTTGGCGTTGGGGTCGGATTTGGTGTTGGCGTTGGATTTGGCGTGGGAGTTGGATTTGGTGTTGGCGTTGGCGTTGGGGCAGTTGCCACCTGATAAACTGTCGTTGTGCCGCTAACTTCATTCGCAACCGCCAGCAACGGTTCACCTGTGGGACTGTCTTCGGCTGAAATAAACTTCAACCCTTCCGGAGAAATATCGTTTCCGGGTTCGCCGGTAAAATCATTATTGTTGAGGTATTGAGCGAACTTTGGCGCGGTTGGATCGCTGATATCATAAACCATCACCCCACTGATGCGTTCTAAGGCGATGAAAGCATAAGTGCGTCCCTCAATCACGCCTGTGACAACGCTTTCGGGTTCTGGCCCTTTGTTGTCGCTGCGGGAGTCAAAACTGCCGGTGTCGCCATCAGAATTAAACGCTTCTGGTACTAACTCAGCGGTTAAGCGTTCAAGATCGTTGCCGCTGTCATAGATAAGAGTTCCTTCGGTATCCCAAATTGAGAAGGAACGACCGCCAGAGGCATAAAGTTGGTCGTAGTCGCCATCCCCATCAGTATCGCCATTTGCGGTTGTGACAGTTAGCCGGCCTAAAGCGTCTTCTGCCTGTAGCTGTGCGGCATTCGGGAAAGCAATCGGATCGAGGGTTAAGTCTGCAATTCTTGCTTCTTCACTGAAGCCATCATAATCACGGCTATCCCCTTCGTTGGCAGTGATCAAATACGTTTGACCATTCACTTCAAATGAGCTGATGGCATCCGGTTGATACATCCCAAAAATCGGCCAGTTACGGATATTAATTCCGCCATCTTTATCGCTGGCATCTAACCCGTTATTGAGGGTAATTAATGCCAGTGTTGGATTTTGAGGTTCGGGATTGGGATTTAACGCGCCGGTTAAGGAATCAAAGCCGCCTTCTAATTGGAAATCATTGTCATTGACAACAGCAATGGTGTTTTTGTCAATGAATGCTAATCCTTCTGCTTTGTCTGCAAAGTCGTAGCCGACTTTAACCAAATCGACATACAATTCTTTGCTCACCGGGACAATATTCGATGCGGAAAGTTGATCGGTTGTCAAGCTTTCTAAGGAACCGGCAACGCTAGCATCTAAGGTTGTGAGATTAGTTGCACCGGCTAAATTAATTTTGAATACCTTTTTATCAGTATTCGCGCCAATAGCATCATCTCGCTCAATGACGAGAAATTCTCCATTGCCAACAGCTACTGCATCTCCCAAGCGATCCGCTGCGCCGCCTTCTAAGCGGTACAGATATTCGCCGGTAGTGGTGTTAGTTTCCGTGTCAAATTCTAAAATTCGCAGATTCAGGGATTTTTTTGCATTGCCATCATTCGCAACATCTGGATTATCCAACGCACTTTGAATGAAGGCATAAATTTTGCCATCTTGATAAGCAATCGCTTCAAATCCCCGATTTGCTCGTCGTTGTGCGTAAACTGCCGGCAACGCTTCTGTGCCAGTATTTTCGCCAGATCCTTGAGGAACAAATCGCTCAATTAACTTGCCATTTGCATCAAAATGATAAAGGGAAGGACGATATTCATCTACCATCCAGTAAGTGTTATCATCCGCTTTGACAATGCCTTCAAGATCCGCACCCAAAGGATCGAGTGATAACTGATTTCCGAATAAATCAATGGGAAATTCATCAGAATAAGCCAAGCCATCAGTGCCGGCAAGATTTGGCAAGCCGGTGAGTGCAGTTCCATCTAATTTTGTTAAGCCAACCCGATCACTAATTTCAACGGTGCCAGTTGTTTGATTTAATTCAAAACGAATCCACTCAGGCTGGAAATTTGGCAGCGCGAAAGGACGTTCGTTAATTCCATCCCCATTTGTATCAACCGGCTCTGCATTCGGGCCACGATCCGTGTGAGTGATAAACTGTAAGTTGCCGGTTTCTGGGTTCTTCCCTTCATAGAATAAACCAGAAAAACCACCCAGCAAAATATTATTACCGGCTTCTGTTGTTCCCAGTGTCGGCAAGTTAGTAAAGGTAAACTTTTCTAGCTTGCCGACATGATTCTTGAACCCTAAAGGTAAGATATCAGCAATCTCATTGGTTGTGAGATCAAGCTTTGCAATTGCATTGTTTTCTTGCAGAGTAACCCAGGCAGTGGTTGAATCCTCAGAAACTGTAATGTATTCTGGTTCAACATCTTGAGCGAGGGTGGCATTTGGCCCAAAAAGGCGGAATCCCTCTGCTTTTAATTGATCAATCGGTGTGTTAATCCCTGTAAATGAAGCTGTATTTACGGAGGCATTGTCCACGCCATCAGAAAGGTCAATAATACTGACAGAACCTTCTGGATCGTTCGTGTAATCATCGCTTGGTTCGCCTTCATTTGCCACCAGCACCTTTGTACCATCTGGGGTAAAGGTTACCATATCAGGCAGCGAACCAACGGTTACCGAGTTTAAAAAGGTGCCGTTTGTATCAAAAAAGACAACACTGCCGGCTGCTTGCTTATCCGCATTCTCTACTGCTACCGCAACAACGCCATTGTTGACAGCGACGCTATTGGCAACTGCACCATAAGGCGTGACATCAATTTCAAAATCCTTAACCAAATTTGTCGGATCAGAAGCACTCAAAACATCAATGACGGCAGCTTGCGCGTTTACCACAAATAAGCGCTGTGTGGTTGCGTCATAGGCAACAATTTCAGCCGCACTTTCACCGACAACTCCACTGTCGTAAGTGCCTAGCGGCGTAAAGGTTAAAATGCCTCCCACCGGCACATCATCTTCGCGTGCAGCAAGATTCTGAATGCGCTGATCTTCACTTGCCGGCACATCTGCAAAGTTGAAGTTTCCAATACTTTTCAGGTAATCGGATAAAGCTTTTTGCTGAGTGCCAAAAGTATTAAAATTGGCTGTCGTTTCTGCCGGCACTAAATCGAGCCGGTTTGAGGTTGCCGCAAACTCTGGGAAGGGGTAACTATCACCGCCGCCGGCTAAGAAATTCAGCGTCACAATGCGAAATGTCCGATCTGGATCGCCAATCACTTCCCCATTTTGCACAACCGTATCGATTGGGTTGCCGGCATCATCTTTCACTACCAAAGTTTGCACCCGATTGCCAGCCGGTAAACTCGGATCAAAGCTAAATGCCATCCCCCCAACTTGCGGAAATTGACCGGGAGTGACGCCTTCTGCGGTGGCAGCAACCCCATGTTCAATGGTTTGCAACAACTGTTCGGCTGTCAGCGTTAGCAGGGTGAGTTGGTTGTTAAATCTCAGAGAGTTTTCAATATCAAGCTGAGACACTTCGCCGGCTTCTTTTCCTGCTAGTGGATTGGCAAGCGGAGGAATTTTTTCTCCCGCAGTTGGATCGGTTCCTGGTGCCGCACTCACTGCACCAATAGAGTCACGGATACCCCCGCTATTCTTAATAGAAATGACCGCAGATGGATCAACTTGACGAGCAGCGAATAAGTTGGCATCGGCTGTCAGGTTTCCTAAATTAGTTTCTTGTGTTCTAACATCATTTCTCGCACCGTTGAGAAATACGTCTGTTTCGCCGAAGATATTACTATCTTTCGTAACGATAATTTCTTCCAAGGCATCCGTAATCGCCACAACTTCCGGATCAGGTTCTGGATTGCCCAGATCCGTAACGCCTTGTTCGTCTGTTGCATAAGCGCCACTAATTTCTGGATCAATACTTTCGGGAATTAATACCCCGTTATCGTCAAATTCTGCAACTAATCTGCCGACATATCTGTAATTAGCAGCGGTGTTAATAATGGCAACGGGTTCGCCACTGGCAGAAGTTTCTATGATAGGATAAACACCCTCGACAGCATCTCCAACTCTGAGGCGATCTGTTTCATCTGCCAAGAGTGTATGAGAACCGCCGGCAATAATTACATCGACATTTTGCAAGCGAGAAGCCAGCTCAACTTCGATATTTAACTGCTGCATATGCGCCAGCAGGATAATTTTGTTAATGCCCTGCGCGACTAAGGCATCGATAGCCGGTTGAATCGCAGCGGCAAGTGCATCATAATCTTCTTCATTTTCCGGTAAAACTCCAACGCCACCAGGGGAAGAAATGTCAGGTAAAAGAGGTGTTGTCGCACCAATAATACCGATGGGTTGTCCTTGAACACTAATTACTGTACTTTTGGCGATGCTGTTAGGCAGAGGTGCCTGTCCATCGGTAACGACAAATTTTGCTAAGTTGCTGTCGCTACTAAAATCTAGGTTGGAACTGAGGTAAGGAAAAGCAGTGCCGGTGTAATTGCCACTTTTCCCAATTAAGGAAGCCACCGTTGAAGTGCCGAGATCAAATTCATGGTTGCCAAAAGCAGCAGCTTGAAACCCTATCTCGTTAGCGATGGCAATATCGCCTCGTCCCGCGCCTTCTCCCCCTAATTCGTCGCGCAAACTGCTGTCGCTACTCGCCGCCAGAAACGGCCCCGGTATGTAATTGTCTCCTGAGGATAAAATCAGGGTTTGTTCAGCAAATTCAGCTTTCAGCGCGTTAACAACGGCTGAAAATCGGGGCGCATCTTCCAGCGCAGCGATACCACCTTCTAGATCGGAAGCGTGCAATATCTGTAGTGTAATTGCCATTTTTTATTTCCTTGAACAGGAATGAAAACATTATTTGTTTTGTTCGCTCAGTTGATACGCTCTCATTGGCAGCTAAAGAAATGGTTATGTTTAAGTTAAATCTATTTAAAATTTATATTATAATTAGATACTCTATTTTTTTAATTAAATACGTCTATAAAGCAGTTTTAAATCATTTCTTACAATTTTTCAATAAGATGTTTGAGGCGCTAAGTAAATAGGAATATTGAGCATAGGTGAAAAATTTTAAATTCAAAGCACATAATTACGCTACAAAAAAATCATCATATGGAGCTTGTTATATAAAGTCACTACAAAACTACTAAGTCAAAAAGCTTCTCCTGCCCAAGTTAAGAAACTTTATAAAAACAAAATCTTGTCTTGTAATTAGGTTTGATATTGATATACTATTAACCAAAAACATTAGAATATGGTTTGAAAAATGCATCTACAAATGCGCGGCTATTCAACCATTTATCTAGGGAATGTGATTACTAATTTCATTGATAATCAGGATGTGATTGATTTAATCGAAGCCCTAACTTTTAATCAGCTTAATATTATTCAAGGAACGGGTGAAGCTGCCGGCAATACCGTCATTCAATACCAGGGGACTGGAGAGTATTTAGCTGTTTTACAAAATGTAGCTGCCGGCACAATTACGGCGGCTGATTTTGTTTGAGTGCATTCAAAAATTCACTGAATTTTACCCGCTCAGTGTGGGGCGCGACTCAGGAACCTTAGATTGCCGGCATTGCCAAAACGATCCAAAACATTTTCATCCCCATCTGTCAGGCAGTCCATTGACATGAGATCCTAGAGAAAGTCAACACGGTCAATAGAGTCTGAAGACAATGGAACAGAATCGGAAGTCAACGGTTGTCATCACCGGCGCATCCTCAGGGGTTGGCTTGTATGCCGCGAAAGCGCTTGCTAAACGGGGATGGTACGTTGTGATGGCTTGTCGGGATTTAGAAAAAGCCCAAAAAGCTGCCCAAACGGTGGGAATGTCCCAGGATAGCTACACCATCCAGCACATCGATTTAGGCTCCTTGGATAGCGTTCGGCAATTTATCAGCAATTTTAGAACACTGGGCAGACCGCTGGACGCTTTGGTGTGCAACGCCGCCATTTATATGCCTTTGATCAAAGAACCATTGCGAAGCCCGGAAGGCTATGAGTTGACGGTGACAACCAATCACCTTGGGCATTTCCTCATGTGCAAAATTATGCTGGAGGATATGAAGCGATCACCGGCTGAGGACAAGCGGATGGTTATTTTAGGAACCGTCACCCACAACCCGGATGAATTGGGTGGGAAGATTCCCCCACGTCCAGATTTAGGTAATTTAGACGGTTTTGCCGCCGGATTTAGAGAGCCGGTTTCGATGATTGATGGTAAAAAGTTTGAGCCGGTTAAAGCGTACAAAGATAGCAAAGTTTGTAATGTTTTGACGATGCGAGAACTGCACCGGCGCTATCACGAATCAACTGGCATCACCTTCACTTCCCTCTATCCGGGATGCGTTGCCGACACGCCGCTATTCCGCAACCACTATCCGCTTTTCCAAAAAATCTTCCCTTGGTTCCAAAAAAATATCACCGGGGGATATGTGTCTCAGGAATTAGCCGGCGAACGAGTTGCGGCGGTAGTTGCCGATCCTGAATATAAACAATCTGGTGCCTATTGGAGTTGGGGAAATCGCCAAAAGAAGAATGGCACCTCTTTTGTTCAAAAAGTCTCTCCCCAAGCCCGTGATGATGAAAAAGGCGAACGGATGTGGGATCTAAGCGCCAAGTTAGTTGGACTGGCGTAAGCAGACTTTAATTGAGTGCTGTAGGTAAACGCAATTAAACAAGCCGGTTTCACTCGTTAGCACGGGTGAGCCGGCTTGTTTATTACTTAAAAAGTTTTCAGTGCCGATGATTGCAACCAGTGATGCAGTCCTTAAAATTTTCAGCTAATTTAATTTAAATAATTCACGCTGTCCAGTGCTGTCAAATAAAATTTCCACTCACCGTTATCTTTTCTTAAAGTATGGATAATTACTGTTTTGTTATCTCTAAAAGCTGGGCCTTTTATCTTTGTTGTGGTCTGAATTATTTTGACCTTTGCTTCATTCTGAGCTAGAGTTAGAAATTCCATGTCGGTAATTTCATATTTTAAATCGTACTGCTGAAAAAGTTCAGTCAACACCTCTACTGTTAGGGAATATTGGGGAGAGCTTTGAGAAATTGTTTTCATATAAACATCTATATTTTCTTCATTTAACGCTTTAGCTTGTAAGTCAATAACAGATTTAATTTTTTGCTTTTCTGATTGACTTTGTTGTTTTTGAGCTGTGTAGTTGTCAACTTTTCTCTCTTGCGATAAATGTCTTGTTTCAACCCTTGCGTCTGCCTGGAAAGCAACTGCCAACCCTTGAAGCAGCAGGAATAAAAGAGTGCTAGCAGTTAAATAGAAGGGGTTGCTTTTCTGATAAATCATGTTTTTAGGAGATAGATTGATGTGTATAAAATTTAAACCACAGATAAACACAAATGATATTAAATCCATCTGTGTTTATCTGCGTTTATCTGTGGTTAATAATCTAATCCACACCCTCAATCGGCGCAAACCCTTGACGCTGGATGTTCTCCGTTACCGTTCGAGGTTCGAGGAATTGTAGCAAGTAATCTGGGCCACCGGCTTTGGAACCAACGCCGGAAAGCTTGAACCCACCGAAGGGTTGACGCGAGACAATTGCGCCGGTGATCCCCCGGTTGATATAAAGATTACCCACTTCAAACTCAACTTCTGCCTGTTGAATATGGGAAGGCGTGCGAGAATAAATGCCGCCGGTGAGGGCAAAATTCGTGCCGTTTGCGAGATTGATTGCTTCTTGGAAATTCTTCGCCGGCATCACAGAAAGCACCGGCCCGAAAATTTCTTCTTGGGCGATTTTAGCAGTGGGTGACACGTTCGTGAAAATCACCGGCCCGATAAAATATCCCGTACCGGGTGCCGGCATTTCTAAGGCAACTTCAGCTTCTGTGCGCCCCTTCTCAATATAATCCCGGATGCGCTCATAAGCGTTGGCATCGATCACCGGCCCAACTTGGGTACTTGGTGCTTCTGCTGGGCCAACATTCAGCGAACGGGTTGCTTCAACTAAGCGCTGCACGAAGGTATCATAAATCGGTTCCAGCACAATTACCCGCGAACAAGCTGAGCATTTTTGCCCACTGTAGCCAAATGCCGAATGCACTACACCGGCAACCGCTTGATCCAAGTCCGCACTCTCATCAACAATAATCGCATTCTTGCCGCCCATCTCTGCAATCACCCGTTTCAGGTGTTTTTGTCCCGGTTGCAGAATTGCGGCGTCGGCGTAGATTTGGCAACCCACTTCTTGAGAACCTGTGAAGGTAATCATGTGAACGTCGGGGTGCTTCACCATGTAAGAACCGACGCTAGAACCTTTACCGGGGACGTATTGGAAGACACCTTTGGGGATACCGGCTTCTACAAGAATTTCGGCTAGTTTTGCCGCAATTACCGTTGAAACCTCCGCCGGCTTTAATAAAGTACAGTTGCCGGCAACCAGAGAGGCAACCGTCATGCCGGTGGGAATTGCTAACGGGAAATTCCAGGGAGAAACAATCAGCGAAATGCCGCGCGGCTGGTAATTATAGCGGTTGGTTTCGCCGGCAATATCATAGTGATGACCTTGTTCCAGCCGTTCCATTTCATCCGCATAATACCGGCAGAAGTCAATCGCCTCCGAGACTTCCCCATCACACTCCCGCAGCGGTTTTCCGACTTCAAACAGCATCCAAGCAGACAGTTCATGCCGGCGCTTTTCCATCAATTCTGCCGCCTTTCGCAGTACCCCAGCGCGTTCCCTCACCGGCGTTTTTCGCCAACTGGGAAACGCATCCTTCGCTGCTTGAATCGCTTGCTGTGCCTGTTCCACAGACATCAGCCCGATTTTACCAATCACTTCACTCGGATCGGAAGGATTGATAGAATCCACCATTTGTGCAGTATTTTGATATTCCCCATTAATCAGCGGTAAATAGGTTTTACCCAGCTGCTGACGCACAGTTTGCAGCGCTTGCTGGGCTTCTTGCCGCAATTTGGCATTGGCATAGTCGGTATCCGCGACATTGGGGAAGACTGGGGAACCGCGATGGATTGAGTCTTTGCCATTGGGGGAGGGCGGCGCTAATAATTCCTCAATCGGGCGATCTTCCATGTTTTGCCGCAAGAAAGAACTATTGGCGGTATTTTCCAGCAGCCGGCGAATCAGGTAGGCCATGCCGGGGAGAAGATCGCCGTAAGGACAGTAAACGCGGACGCGATAACCTCGATCTGCTAAGCCTTTCGCCAGTTTATCGCCCATGCCGTAGAGAACTTGCATCTCAAACCGGCGCTTAGGAATATTCAGGGTTTCTGCAATTGCCATCGCCCGCGCTTGGGTTCGCACGTTATGGCTGCCAATCGCGGCATACAGATATTCGTGATTTTCCAGCAAAATTTGGGTTATTTTCTCAAAATTGGCATCCGTTGCCGCTTTATCGTTGTAAACCGGCTGCGGCCAATCTTTTTGCAGGGCTTTAATCGTTTCCTGATCCCAATACGCCCCTTTTACCAAGCGCACGGTAACGGGATTGCCGCGCTGTTTTGCCCACTCAATCAAATCCCGCAAGTCTTTTTCACTGTCGCGCAGATAGCCTTGGATGGTGATGCCGATATCTGTGCGGTTGCGGAATTCCGCTTCCATGAGGATTTGCTTAAGAATTGCCAGGGTTAAATCTTTATAGCAATACTGTTCCATGTCAAAGTGAACCGCCGCACCGGCTTCCTCGGCGTGGCGCAGCAGCGTGCGGATGCGATCACTCACCCGTGCTTCACTTCCTTTGGGATCGAGGGCGTCAAATTGCGAATAAAAGGCGGTTAACTTGACAGATACCTGAACTCGGGAAATATCTTCGCCATCTGCTTGATCAATGGCCGGCACGGTTGACCACTTTTTCGCCACCTCACTGAGCTGGCTGATCAGTTCTAGATAGCGATCTAGGTAAGATTGGGCCTCAATTTCCGTAATCACGGCTTCGCCTAACAAGTCAATCGTGAACGCCATTTTATCCTTACGCAGGCGTTCAATTGTCTTGATCACTTCCTTAATATTTGCGCCGGCAATGTACTTATGCGCTAAAGTTTCGACGGCTGTGGATACGGTTGTTGCCGCCACCTGTCCCGCCATCGAATCGCCCCCGCTAAAATTCATCAAGCCTTTGAGGGCGGCGGGCAGTTCCACTTCTTCAGCGGTTAGGTATTCTTGCAGGTGATGGGCAATTTCCGGTTTGCTGCGGAGTGCCGGCAAGCAGTCAATAAAGCGAAACAGTTGCACACGCAAACCAGGGTTACTCATCGCCCAAGCTAGCAATCTATCATCCGGGCGCATTTGGTCGCGGATCTGGGCAAAAAAGGAACGATTTTCTTTCGTTGCGGCTAATAGTTGTTTCGCAATTTCTTGGGTTTTAGCTTCGTAGGTGCTATTGGATATTTGTACGACCACAGCGGGAAGACTCCTAGTTCTGGGTGAGGCGTTTGTTTAAAACTTTCTCTTCTCTTCCATTGTGGCGTTGCACAGCCCAATTCAGCCACTCAATATTTATTAATTTATATAAAAACCAAAGATAAAATGAGACGTAATAAATGAGTGATGAAAAATTTGCTGTAGCTTTAACTACACTCGAATTATGATAAAGCTCACCAGGGAAAAAGCAATATTTAAAATATCTTCTTAAAGATTCGAGCAAGTCTTTCAACCGAGTAACTGTTGAACCGGCACCTTAATATCTGGAAAAGCCACCGGCACAATCTCTCCGGCTGTCAACGTTACCGTTTCAACATAGTCACCATTAACAGGTTGGCGAAATACATTAAGCTGCCGGTGTTTCAAATCCACAACCCAATATTCTGGAATTTCTGCGGCGGCGTAGGTTTTTCGCTTAACATCCAAATCTTTAACAAGGCTGATATTAGAAAACTCAATCAACCAAAAGATATCTTCGGGATAAGGATGATGTTGGCGATAGATTTGCCCAAATGGTTTAACAATTGCGAGATCGGGTTCCGGTTCTGAGTTGTTAGGCAAAGTGATGGGACGAGCTTCTCGAACTCTGGCACTCTTACCAAGAAGATTACTGAGATATTTGCCAACTTCGTCTCCAAGATAAGCGTGTTCTAAACCCTCTGGGGGCATTTCAATAATTTCTCCATTCAATAGTTCAACGTGCCGGCTTTCTAAAAGACCGACTTCTATCATACGGTGATAGTCATCCACCGTCCATTTAGCGATGGTTACAGTCATTTTGAATCTCCAATTAGAGGATGATTGCAACCGGCACATTGATCACAAGCAGAGTAGCCGGTTGGTTGTACAACTATTTTATCCTTTGCCTTTGCTACCGGTTAAGTTGGCGTGTCAATACCTGCCGGTTCTCTCAATGCTGGAATGTTAAACACCTTGCCTATTTAAAGCGATAGTCCGGCAGTTCGGCAGCAGTTTAAACACCGGCAATCACCAACATTCACAATTAGCCTGGGGTTTGAACCCCAGGCACGTTTCTCTGAGGGAATCTCCAAAGATTACCAGCTCAAAAAGACGTTTCTAACAACCGCTTACCGGCAGAAAATCAGCGTATTAGCCGGAATAAAACCCGTTACCGGCGCGGAAATGGGCACCCAGCCGCTTGCACCGCGATTCACAATCGTCACACGCTGAAGATTGGCTAAATTACCGAGAATAGGGCTGTTTGTCGAAGGAGACTGCCGCACACTCACCGCCTCAGCCGATGTGATTTGCCGACAATTGTCACCAGTTGTTGAAGTTTGGTTGGGCGGTACAGGTTGATCGCAAGTGCCGAGAAATTGGCCAAACACATAACCTTTTTGGGGAGATGAAATCAACACCCAGCCATCATTGCCAACACTATCGACAGTCAGCAGCGTTCCTTTCGCAACTGAGCCGGTGATCGGGCCATTTGGGCTGGAACGAACGTTGAGATCACTGGCATTTGTATTCACCCGCCGGCAGTTGGCTTGGGCGATCAGTTGATTTGTACCCTGATTCTGAAGTGCTGCTTGTCCGGAGGCAGAAGACTGGCTGCCTTGTGGCTGCGTGATGCCGGCAGATGCGGGAACGGAAAAAGTGCTGACAGACAGGGACAGCGAGGCAGTTACCGCGAGGGAAGTTTGCCAAAGATTCATTTTCATAAGAGAAAACTCCAAATCACACCAAAAGGATCTTGCCTTGTATTTTATAGCTCCTGAGGGGTGACAGGCAGAGGTGCGCGGGATTAGAGCAATTCCTGGGGCCGGTGATAATAGATGCAGGGGAGAGGGAGACGGAGAGAATTGCCCTCTATGCCCCATGCCCATACCTTTAGGTTGGCGAAGCCTTGCCCCATGCTCAATTCCCAATCCAATTTGCTATGAATGAACAGCGTTTGCAAGCTTACTCCGATCTCATCAACGCCCTGCTGACTTGTGAGAATGGCGAGGAAGGGGCAATTTTGAACAACCATATAGATTTGGTGGATGCGGAGTTAGTGTAGGAAGAAAAAATGAATCAAAGTAATTCTGCAAATGTTTATAACAACAGAACTTAGGAAAAAAGGCAGGAAGATTTATAACCAGCAATTGCTGCTTATCAGTAAGCTTTATGGCTGGAAACTTATACGACTATCGGCAAAAAAGTTGGTAGAATAACCTTGTCGGCAGGCCCCCTTTCTTCTCACAAAAATTTCGCCTCGATTCAATTCTTGCCAAAAGTCTCCAAGCTGCAACCAACTGATTTTAACTTCTTACTGTTCAAAATATTTAGCTTTGGCCGGCAGCGGCAAGCGATAAACCTTTCAGCGATCCTCAATCCTGAGCAGCTTTCTATGCCATTGGCAAATAAGTTTGAACAAAATCCTTAAAATTTGGAGAATAACTTAATGGAACCCACTAAGGTCATTGCTGAATTTCAAGACTGGCTGCAAAACCATCCTGAATACTTTCTACCGGCAGCTTGGCAAGATTTGCCTCAACTCGATGAAAATCTTGCAGAAGCAGACGATGATGAGTTGTTTCCCATTGCCATGACAATCAGTAAATGGTGCAGCCGACACAATCTCGGAGAAAAGCTAAGACAGAAGGCAAGTCAGGGCAAAGATATTGATGATCCGCAGGCGATGGATAACACGTTTACAGAAATCGAAAATATCACTCAAACCCTGCGTCAGAGCGTCCAAACTTGCTATGAGCAACTGAAGAAAAAAGCTCAAGAAGAACAATAATGACAATAGAAATATTTGATAAAATTTACAGAAATAGCTATATCAAATATTTGCTTGTTGCGTTCATAAAGTTTTAGTTGTTGAGAAAAATTTAATTAAAAAATCAAAATGATTACGGAACAAAACTTAAATGATTTTTGTAACAGAATGGAAATACGGCAACACTGGTTGTTACCAGCTCTCATCGCCTTTCTCAAACTAAATTCGGTTAAAATGAAGGGCATTTGAGCGAGTGTGTCTCACGCACCCGACAGGATTTTGCTTCGCAAAAAATAGGTCTCAGTTAACCGGATTTGCTATTAGATGGATTAGGGACAGCCATTTGAGTAGTAGCAAAGCATTCGGGCAGAGCAATTAAAAGGCATCGCCTGATTTTTGTCCCCAAATGCTAGCGCTAACGCGTCGCGGAGCAAATGCCCAGACTCCCTCACTTCAATCGGAGTTGCTATAGCTTTACAAGTGCTTCTGCTTGTTAACCAGAGTCTGCCGGCATAAAAAAATAGCTTGCCTCTCACAGAAAACCTAGGAAGCAAGCTATTTCTTCTTCGGACAAATTACCGGCTTGTTGCCTTACAGGTGCTTCACTTCAGACACCAACTTAGCAACCGCATCTTTCGCGCTGCCAAATAGCATCATTGTCTTTTCCTTGTAAAACAGCTCATTCTCAATGCCGGCAAACCCAGCACTCATGCCGCGCTTAATCACGATCGTATGCTTCGCCTTATCCACTTCCAAGATAGGCATCCCATAGATCGGACTGCCGGCATCGTGACGCGCCGCCGGGTTCACCACATCATTCGCCCCAATCACCAGCGCCACATCCGTCTCATCAAACTGGGGATTGATGTCATCCATATCATAAAGCTGCGGATAAGGCACATTCGCCTCAGCCAGCAACACATTCATGTGTCCCGGCATCCGACCGGCAACGGGGTGAATGGCATACTTGACTTCCACACCCAGCCGTTCCAACTGATCGGCCAATTCCCGAACCGTGTGCTGTGCCTGGGCGACTGCCATCCCGTATCCCGGTACAATCACCACAGAGCGCGCATAGCCCAACATCATCGCCGCTTCTTCGGGATCGACGCTGCGAACCGTCTTGTCCCCAACATCCCCACTGGCACCGCCAGCAGCAGCGGAACCGCCCCCGCCAAATGCACCAAATAGCACACTTGTCAAGGAACGGTTCATTGCCTTACACATAATCTGGGTCAGAATTAATCCCGACGCCCCAACCAGTGCACCGGCGATGATCAGCATATTGTTCATCACGATAAAGCCGGCCACACTTGCCGCAACCCCAGAATAAGAGTTGAGCAGTGAAATCACCACCGGCATATCGCCCCCACCAATCGGCAGGACAAACATCACACCCAGCACCAGCGAAACTGCTGTCAGTCCCAGCAACACCGTAGTATTAGCCGGTGTCACACACAGATAAATACTGCCGGCAAGTAACGCCACCAACAGCAGCGCATTCACAGGTTGCTGCAAGGGGAACGTAATCGGCGCACCCTTAAGGATGCCTTGCAATTTCGCAAATGCAATCAAACTGCCGGTGAACGTAATTCCGCCGATCAACACGCCCAAAATGATCGTGATGTTGGCATCAAGCGGCACCACATCCGAATGACTGCTAACGCGCCAGTATTCACCAACCGCCACCAAAGCCGAAGCAGCGCCGCCCAAACCGTTCAACACGCCCACCATCTGGGGCATATCTGTCATCGCCACGCTCTTGGCCATGATCACGCCCAAAATCGAACCGATGATGATTCCAACCAGAATCATCTCGTAGTTCAATACCGAACGCTCTAGCAGGGTTCCGACGATCGCGATCAACATCCCAACTGCTGCCAGCACATTGCCCTGACGCGCCGTTGCCGGTGAACCCAACTGTTTCAAACCAACAATAAATAAAGATGCTGCAACTAAATAGCTCAGCTGAATGCCTGAGGGAAGAAAATCGCTCATGCTTTCACCTCTTTTTTCTTAAACATTTGCAACATCCGATCAGTCACTAAAAAGCCACCAACCACGTTAATGGTGGCCAAAATAATCGCAATCAAGCCCAAAATCACTGTGACATTCCACTCGCGATCGCCGGCAATCAGCAGCGCCCCGATCACCGCAATCCCTGAAATCGCATTCGATCCAGACATCAAAGGCGTGTGCAGCGTCGGAGGCACTTTATTAATCACCTCAAATCCCACAAACGACGCCAAAACAAATACAACTAAACCGGCAATCAATCCTTCTGCCATATTTCTCCAAATTCTTTTCCATCAAATCGCTGTGTCTGTAGGGGCGGGTTTAGAAACAAATGTTCAGACAACAGCTTCACGAACAAAACCCGCCCTGACTTGTCAAATTTCCCGTTTAGCTAACCGACGAATGCTGAGGGCTAGACGCCAAAGCGTCCCGCACCCGCTGATTGCGAATCTCGCCGGCGTGCGTCACACAAGTGCCGCCGGTGATGTCATCCTCAAAATTCAGCTGCATTTGGCCATCCTTAATCAGGTATTGCAGCAACGTCAAAATATTTTTGGAATACATCTGAGACGCGTTCACCGGCATCGACGCTGGCAAATTGATCGGACAAATAATCATCACACCATTGTGATTGACATCTTTCCCGGCTTCTGTATAAGCGCAGTTACCGCCCTGCTCGGCAGCCAAATCGACAATCACAGAACCGGGGTGCATTTGGTCGATCATTTCTTCCGTCACCAACCGGGGCGCTTTCCGCCCAGGAACCTGTGCCGTTGTAATCACCACATCGGCATTGCGAACGTGTTCGCCAATGGTTTCCTGGGTGCGCTGCTTGGACGCTTCAGAAATTTCTTTGGCATAACCGCCGGCAGCTACGGTTTCCTCGTTTAGCTGCACTTCGACGAATTTCGCCCCCAAGCTTTGCACTTCTTCCTTCACTGCCGGTCGAATGTCAAACGCTTCCACCATAGCACCCAAGCGGCGGGCGGTTGCAATCGCTTGCAAGCCTGCAACACCGGCACCGATGATAAATACTTTGGCCGGTTTAATTGTGCCGGCAGCCGTGGTCAGCATCGGGAAAAACTTGGGCGAAGCTGCTGCCGCCAGCAATACTGCCTTATAGCCGGCGACCCCAGCTTGGGAAGACAAAGCATCCATGCTTTGCGCCCGGCTGGTACGGGGAATCATCTCCATACTGAACGCCGTCACTCCCCGGTTCGCTAGCTGCTGCACCATAAACGGATCTCCCAAGGGATTGAGAAACCCTATTGATACAGCGCCTTCTCGGAGGCTGTTCACTTCGCGCTCTTTTGGGGGACCCACCTTAACCAGCACGTCTGCTTCACCCCACAGCGCCCCGGTATCCGAGATAATCTTTGCCCCCGCCTCTTCATAAGCAGAATCGGGGAAAAACGACCCTTCACCCGCGCCGGCTTCCACCCAAACCTCTAAACCCTGTTTCACCAACCGGGCTACAGCGTCTGGAACCAAGGCGACACGGTTTTCACCCACTTCAATTTCTTTTGCAACGACTATTTTCATAAGCTCTCCAAATCTCTTTACGCTTGGGCAGTTATTGCCATAAAAACTTTGACTCGATAGGATGATGCGTCTCGCTTTTTTTAGCCGAGTCAACAAACTTTCCCAACTCTGTCAATTTCTGTATCGCCGCTGGCGTTGCGTGTCTTCTTGGAAAAGCTCGCTCGATTTCCCGCACGGCATTCAGACACACTATAAAACATTCATTTGTTTTCTACCTCACCTTGCACCTGCGCCCATCCACCCGCAATTTGAGGTGGCTCTCAAGTTAATCACAAAGCGAGCGATCATTACAGTTGGGCACCTTTGCCTGATAATTTCTCTAAACAATTCTCTTTCCCTTACTCATTCCGCAAACTGCTCTAGATGCTGCAATAAGCCTTTGTCTGGGAATATGCGCGTGATTCATTCCTCGCTTTGATTTTCAGATTGTTAACTGAGTTTCTCAACTGTAAAGCTACGGGCATCGGCTTAAAGAGATACTTGACCGCTGCCGGTTGAATTACAGCTATATTACTAATATTTTACAAAGCGCGTCTAAAACAAGAGTGACTTTTTGCATACTATTTTGATCCCCAAATAATCCGCAGAATTTTTAACTTATCTTAATAGACTGACTTCTATACAAGCTTTGGTTCTTTTTCTGGTATTACCACATGACCTTGATCGCTATCAAGCTGCTTTCCCGCCGATTGAATTTTTCAAATGCTTAGCAAATCAGGGGTGACAGCCACTTTTCTTTTTTTTACCCTCGTGTGATTGATCTGCCGGTCTGCCCATGACTGTCTTAATTTTCCTAATAATAAAAAATTCATTAAATTTCTGAAATTGTATTAAGAAGCCTTAAGCTATTTCACACACTGCTGAGCGGAACCACTTCTGAGGGTTTGACAGGTTTGATTACACACGGTATCTTCAATTAGTTTTCGTGGAAATATTTTTATGGAAATTTAGGAAGAAATGCCATACCTTATAACCCTTAATATCCGGTCATGCTAGCGGACGGAATGGAAGTTATGGAACTTGTGGCAGTGGTAGCTCGTCAGGGGTGAAGAATCTCACCATTTTTCAAGGGATTTACGCACAATTGACAAAAATCAGGGCATCGAGGCAGATTTCGGATTTAGAGTATCTGTTAAATACCGAATTTATCCTCTAAACCCGTCGATCTTTCAGAATCGGTGGAGTAAGTCCTGTCTCATCGATTCAGAAACAGTAAAGTTTAGTAAACTATTTACCAACTCTTTCACGAGTCCCTGCAAGTCAGGGATCAAGCCTATGGTCTTTAAAGTAGCCTCTACGCGACGTTTCTTGTCGGCAATCGCCATCACCGGCTGTCTGTTTACCGGATTGCCTCACCTCAGCAGCTTAGCGCAAGGTTTACCCGGACTGACTTTGTTCGGCGGCCCTAAGCAGGAAAACCAGCTAAACTTCCGGTTAGACTATGGCGCAGCCGGCGCGTGGGATCGCTATCGGCTGAGGATTGGGGCGAAGAAACTCGACTTGGCTGTGTCGCAGTTCGCCATTAATTATCCCGATCACTACGAAGGTTCATTTGATAAAAAAGCCGTTAAGGTGATTGTCGATAAAAAGGAAATACCGCTGCAAGATGTGGTCTGGGATAAAGAGAATTACTTGATTGAAATTTTTCCCCAAGATCCGATTCCCGCCGGCAACAATGTTGAAATCGTCCTCTCAAATGTCCAAAACCCAACCAGGCGTGGGATGTACTATTTCAATTGCCGGATCATCTCCCCAGGGGATGTTCCACTCCTGCGCTACCTAGGCACCTGGGTTTTGACCATTAGCTAATCAACACTTTCCAAAATAAACTCCACGCTTTGTGGGGTTTATTTTGACATTTAGGTGTAATATTAGAGATTGTGACTTTTTTATGCGTAGATAGGCAGGCTCGGAGTAAAATTCTATGACTCAGCGCACCTTGGGCGGGACAAGCCGCAAAAGAAAGAGAGTATCAGGTTTTCGAGTGCGGATGCGGACTAAAAACGGGCAGGCGGTGATTAAAGCTCGCCGAACCAAAGGACGCTATCGTTTGGCAGTGTAGCGGGTTGTTAGCTGCTTAAATGAGGGAGCGAAACAACAAGCACGGTGTTACCCAAAGAGAACCGACTCAAACACCGGCAAGACTTTAACGCCGTATACCGAGGTGGGCTTCGCCGCACAGGCGGAAATCTCACGCTCAGAGCGTTGCGGCGTCAGCATGCTTGCCAAAAAAATGCTAAGAATTCTCGTCAAGCAGCCCTGCCGGCGGCACCAACCGCTGACAAACCCACTCGCATTGGCATAACTATCAGCCAAAAAGTAAGCAAAAAAGCCGTGATCCGCAACCGGATTAAGCGGCAAATTCGGGCAGCCTTACGCGAGCTTTTACCCCACCTATCATCAGGTTGGGATTTTGTAATCGTTGTTGGGCCGGCAGCAATAAAGTGCAATTACGGTCAATTTCTGCAAGAATTAGAGCAGTTGTTGGCACAAGCAGAGGTACTAAATGGGCATTCGAGAGGAAGTCTACTTTGAGGGTGGCCCTCATATTGGAGATTTGATCGTGAATATCCTGTTGGGGTTAACAATTATCTGCTTGCCCCTAACCATTGGAGCGACTGTGCGGGCGCTTTGGCTGCGCTACCGCATCACCAACCGCCGAATTTCTGTAACCGGCGGTTGGATGGGACGAGATCGCACCGACATTATCTATTCAGACATCGCAAAAGTGGTGACAGTGCCCCGTGGCATCGGTATTTGGGGAGATATGGTCATCACGCTAAAAGATGGCAGCCGCTTAGAACTCAGAGCAGTTCCCAAGTTCCGAGACATTTATGCCTACATCAACGAACGGTTATCTCCCAAGGCACAGCAAGTAAGTGGGGCAATCGGTCGTTAAAATAGTTGAGTGAGTTTCGCGTTGAGCCGCCAACACCCAGTAAAGGTCAGCACAAAGTTGTTACCCTTTACTAAACCAACTAAAAACCTTAGCAGCACACAACGAATACTAAAAAACGCAGGCGTTGTAATTGTGCTGATTTGCTTTTAGGCTGGCTAATATTGAAGCTAAGTTAAATTCTGAAAACTTCAGAGCGCACAGGTTGACATAGAACGAATGGACTTTGGTGTCGGGTTTCTTTCCAATAACGTTATGCTGCCGATCCTGGATTTTTTCTACGGGATCGTGCCCAGCTATGGTTTAGCCATCGTGGCTCTGACGTTAGTTATTCGCTTGGCCCTCTTTCCCCTGAATGCCGGATCTATTCGCAATATGCGACGGATGAAGGTAGCTCAGCCGGTGATGCAAAAGCGGGTCAAAGAATTACAAGAGCGTTACAAAGACAATCCTGCCAAACAGCAGGAAGAAATGCAAAAGGTCTATCAAGAATTTGGCAACCCGCTAGCCGGCTGCCTGCCTTTGCTGATACAAATGCCGGTGTTATTTGCCCTGTTTGCGACCTTAAGAGGGTCGCCATTTTCTAACGTAAATTACACCGTCAATTTGGAAATCTTCCCTCAAGAACAGATTGAAAGGATTGTCCCCCAAGCCTTTACAACGCCTCCCCAAAATATTTATGTAGCAGATGGCGTACACGCGCCGGTGAGTGCGCTGCTTCCCGGGGGAAATAAGCTCACGGTTGGTGAAAAAACCAAGCTAGAGTTTCAGACAGTCGAAGGCAAACCCCTAAAGGCGCTGCTGACAGATTATCCTGAAACCAAACTCGCTCCCACCTGGCAAGTCACCAAAGGCGAAGAGCGGGTACAAATTGGTGAAGATGGAACTCTTCAAGCCGTAGAGCCTGGGGAAGTGACGATTCAAGGCACTCTTCCAGGTCTGGCCGCTGACAAAGGCTTTCTATTTATCGAAGCCTTGGGCCGCGTGGGCGCTTGGGACGAAGATGGAACCCTCCACTGGGATATTCTGGTGATGGTGCTGGGATTTGGGGTTAGCTTGTATATTAACCAGCTACTCTCAGGACAAGGCCAATCTTCTGGTGGCAACCCTCAGCAAGAAACGGTAAACAAACTCACCCCGATACTTTTTTCAGGGATGTTTCTGTTCTTTCCGCTGCCGGCTGGGGTGCTGATGTATATGCTCATTGCCAATATCTTTCAGACTGTCCAGACGTTTATTCTGTCACGAGAGCCTCTGCCGGAGAACCTGCAAAAGCTTGTAGAGGCTGAAGCAACGGCTGCTGAGAGCGGTGGCAAGGAACGGGAATCACTTCCCTTTGAACCGGGCCGTCCTAAGAAGAAAGCTTAATGGAAGCTATGAGCGATCAGACAAAGATGATACGGGGTCAGGAGTGGTTGGAAAAACTCCTGAAGCTAGCTGCTATCCCCTCAACCGTAACAGCCGAGCCAAGTCCAGAAGGTTTGGCAGAACCGGGTAGCTACTGGTTAACGGTTGAAGAAAAGCACCTAACGCCCCAACAAATCGAACTTTTGATTGGGCCTGATGGTGCGGTGATAGACGCCATTCAGTACCTGGCCAACAGCATCCTGAACATCGGTCAAGAGGAGGATCAACAAGCCTCCTATACGATAGAGTTGCAGGGCTATCGAGTTCGCCGGCAAGCTGAACTCCGTGAAATGGCAGATCGGGCAGCCCAACAGGTGCGCCAAACCGGCCAAGAATTTGAGATGAGCGCCCTTTCTGCCGCCGAAAGGCGGCAGGTTCATACCTTTTTGAAGGAGTGTGAGGATTTAGAAACCTACAGTCGAGGGCAAGAACCCGATCGGCGTCTCGTTGTGCGTCTGCGCTGAATTCAGCAAACAGGCAGCAGCGTTAATACCGTCTGCCGGTGGAGACAAACTTATTGCCCGCTCTAGAGTGTAGGAACCAGCGAGTCACAAAGCTGGCTGGTGTGGGTGGGTTGAAAAGGGCACTCCTACACCGTTGACTGCTTGTTCGGAGGATTGCACTCAATCATGGAAGCGATTTACATTCCGCAGCTCATTAGAACCCGCGAACACACAGAAGTCGTTCAGTTTGAAGAATTTCTGCCCGATTTAGAAACGCTGACACCCCTACGAGGGCAGATGAAAGTGACGCACAACGGAAACTATCTTGAAGTTTGCGCCCAAGCAGAAACGATCATCACCCTCACTTGTCATCGGTGCTTACAACAGTACAATCACCGGCTCAAGATAAAACCGTCTGAGTTAATTTGGCTGGAAGAATCCACTAATGGGCCGGATACTGGCCCTCAAGAGCGGGAAACGGCTCTCGAAGATTTAGTCGAAACCCTTCCCCCACAAGGCTATTTTGAACCCAGTGAGTGGTTGTACCAACAGGTTTGTCTGGCAATTCCCCACCGGCAGCTCTGCGATTCTCAGTGTAAGGGAATTCAACTGGCTGAAGATGAGGGGGGTAATGTTAGCGAAGAACCAGCCGCAGATCAGCGCTGGTCGGCTTTGGAAGCACTAAAACGACAGCTCCCTAAATAGTATTGAGTCATTTAGAGTTTAGAGTTTAAATCAATCTAAACTCTAAACTCTAAAAATTTAAAATAAAAATTTAAAATTCTATGGCCTTCAGTGATGAATTTGAACTGCTGCTGCGAGCTCGCTATCCCTTAATTTACATTCCGACTCGTGAAGAAGAACGAGTCGAAGCCGCGATCTCACAGTGCGCTCATCGGCAAGGAAACAGAGCCGTTTATATCTGGGATTTTGTAGATGGCTACCAGAGCAACCCCAATGACAGTGGGTTTGGACGCCGTAATCCCGTGCAAGCTTTGGAATTTGTGGAAAAATTGCCGGCAAGTGCAGCGGCCATCTTCATCCTGCGAGACTTTCACCGCTTTTTAGAAGATGTCTCGGTGTCAAGAAAACTC
Source organism: Microcoleus sp. FACHB-672 (assembly GCF_014695725.1). NCBI lineage: Bacteria > Bacillati > Cyanobacteriota > Cyanophyceae > Oscillatoriales > Microcoleaceae > Microcoleus > Microcoleus sp. FACHB-672. The sequence continues at coordinate 40,105 of NZ_JACJOU010000010.1, forward strand.
CGCAATTTGGCAAGACTGCTGAAATCCCAACCAAAAAATGTGGTGATCGTTTCACCCCAGCTAGCCATTCCAGAGGATCTCAGCGAAGTTCTGACAGTCGTAGAGTTTGCTCTGCCGAACCCTAGTGACATCCACGCCGAAGTTGAGCGCCTATTAAACGCTACAGGTCACTCATTAGAAAGTAGGGTTTTAGATGAAATCGTGCGTTCCTGTCAAGGTCTTTCGATTGACCGAATTCGCCGGGTTCTCGCAAAAGCCATCGCCACACACGGCCAACTCGCACCCGATGATGTCGAGCTGATTTTAGAAGAAAAGCGCCAAATTATCCGCCAAACCCAAATTTTAGAGTTTTACCCCACCAGCGAGCGAATTTCTGACATTGGCGGGTTGGATAATCTTAAAGACTGGTTACTGCGCCGGGGTAGCGCCTTTTCAGAACGAGCAAGGCAATACGGGCTGCCTTTCCCCAGAGGCTTATTACTGGTGGGTATCCAAGGCACTGGCAAATCTTTGACTGCTAAAGCGATTTCCCACCACTGGCACTTACCTTTGTTGCGTTTAGATGTTGGGCGCTTGTTTGGGGGATTGGTGGGCGAATCAGAATCGCGCACTCGACAAATGATCCAGCTGGCAGAAGCCTTGGCTCCTTGTGTACTATGGATTGACGAAATTGACAAAGCCTTTGCCGGCTTTAACAGTAAAGGTGATGCCGGCACCACCAGCCGCGTCTTTGGCACCTTTATTACTTGGTTGGCTGAAAAAACTTCGCCGGTATTTGTGGTTGCTACCGCCAATAACATCCAGTCGCTGCCAGCAGAAATCCTGCGGAAAGGCCGGTTTGATGAAATATTCTTTGTTGGTTTACCCAACCAGGAAGAACGTCGTGCCATCTTTGGTGTGCATTTGTCTCGTTTGCGGCCTCACAACTTGAAAAACTACGATTTAGACCGGCTAGCCTATGAAACGCCAGATTTTTCTGGGGCAGAAATCGAGCAATCCCTGATTGAGGCAATGCATATTGGCTTTAGTCAAAATCGAGACTTCACCACAGATGATATTTTAGAATCGGCCAGTCAGATTGTGCCCCTCGCTCGCACCGCTCAAGAGCAAATTCAGTTTCTCCAAGATTGGGCAGATGCCGGTAAAGCTCGTCTGGCTTCTAGACACAGTAGTTTAAGCAGACGCCGGTCAAACTTAAAACTTGAGTGAGGTTTCCGCATACCCCCGACTCGCTAAAATGTTTTCAATTTGACCGGCAACCGCCTCTAACCGCAGGCCGGTCTAACACAGAAACGACAAACCCGAGTGAACGCAGTAACAGTTGGATGGAGTAGCCTTGAAAAAGTTGTCCGGATTCCTACAATTTACCATCGGTTTACTGTTGGCCATTGCCTTCCTTCTCGGTGGGGGCATTGCCGCAGCCTTATACCTAGCGGCTAAGCACTCTACACAGCCTGAAAGACCCGTTTTCGATGAAGAGCGTGTGGCAACTCAACCGGCAGCCGGCAATGCCAAAAGTGCCTCAACCCAGCCGAAGGCAGCAACCTTAGCCGCATCCACTTCCACACCCGCCAACACATCCAAGCCTCTAGAACCAGGCGCTTACCGCGCGCGGGTTATATGGCCTCAAGGCTTACTGCTGCGGGACAGTCCCGGCTTTAACGCCAATAGTCTAGGAGGTGTCCCCTTCAACGCACAGGTTGTGGTTCTCGAAGAAAGCTCAGATAAAGAATGGCAGCAAGTGCGCTTGGAAAATAGCGATCAAAAAGGCTGGATTAAAGGTGGCAATATTGAGCGAATTAACGAATAATCAACTTTTCTTTCCAACTGAAGTCGCATAGTCTCTAAGAATAGAGGGCGAGCTGTGAAGTATTAAGAAACTTAGCAAAGTTTAAATCTTCATTGCAAAATCTCAGCAACTTTAAAGTTGGGAAAACCAGGGTGGTACGATAACTCATCAACATCAAAAAACACCCCCTGGATAAAAAAGATGTATCACAAAAATTCTAATAAAGATTTGGTTGGCTCTGCTGTTATTGCCGCTTTAGGAGCCGGGATCGTCACGTCCTTTGCCGTTAGTCAGGGCCAAAATCCGCTTGTAGGTTTAGGAATTACAGGGTTCGCCGCAGTCGTTGCCTTATTATTTGATCGGGCAGGTTTAGTTTAAGAGCCGGCGCTGGAGCGATGTGCGGCTATTGTGTCCATTGTTAAAAAATTTTAACAGCCCTAACAATCCTTTGTGATTTGTTAATGATTATCCGCCTAAAAAGCTTGTCGTGCGGGCATCTTGCCCGCTAGAAATCTGACAAGCGATTAAAGATGGCTATAGAACTCGCGTCGAGCGCGATCCATGTCCGTAATGAGTATAAACTAGGTGGTAAGAATTCAGCTGGAATATAATGGAAACCCTTGCCTATCTTCATCTAGCTGTCGCCTACGAGGAACCAACAAACCCCCGGCCTCTTAAAGCCTTTGGGGGTTTAAAAAACTTTGAAGGGCGGAGATGGAAAAAGCTTTCTAGCCGGCCTTTGGTGCGAGTGCTATCCCTAGCCCTCGCCTCAGCCACTTTGAGTTTGACGAGCAACGCCCTAGCTGTCGTCGAGCGAGGAGATAGCGGTTCCGAAGTGACGGCTATCCAAGAAAATTTAACAGCTCTAGGCTACTTTGATGGGCCGATCACAGGATATTTTGGCTCCTTAACCGAGTCGTCTGTGATGCAATTTCAACAAGCCAACGCATTACCCGCTGATGGCATTGTAGGTTCTGAGACGCAAGCAGCACTGCAACAACAAACGACAACAGCTTCAAGTCAAAGCTTTGACCCAACTTCCAGTAGTAACATCCTACAGCGGGGCGCTAGCGGTTCAGAAGTGGAAGCGCTGCAAAGCTCGTTGCAAGCTGCCGGCTATTATGATGGCCCAATCACGGGAACTTTTGGTTCTTTAACAGAAGCCGGTGTGATCCGCTGGCAGCAAGCGAAGGGAGTGAAAGCTAATGGTATGGTTGATTCATCTACCCTAGCCGTCCTCACAAATAAGCAAGGACGCACTACACCAGCACTGGCAGCGCCTAGCAGTACCAGCGAAGACATCCTGTTACGAGGCGACACAGGGCCGGCAGTGAGTGACCTGCAAAGGCTGTTGAGTGAAGCCGGCTACTTTGACGGCAAGATTGATGGTTACTTTGATACCAAAACTGAAGCAGCCGCCATCCGCTTTCAGCGAGATGCCCGATTGAGAGCCGATGGGGTGGTTGGCTCCGAAACCCTAGCAGCACTTTCAGGAGGACGAGGGCAGGAGGAGCGCAGACCGACCGGCAGCAGCTTGAACATCCCCAAATATAGTGTGCTTGACTTACAAAAGCGGCTAAAAGAACGCGGCTTTTATAATGGGGATCTAGATGGTCAGTTGGGCCTTGAAACCCAAACAGCAATTGACGCAGCCCAACGTTATTACGGGATTAGCAGTAATGACATTTTAGTTGGACGATTTTAGTTTCTCATAATGTGCGTTGCAGGCACCCTGACCAGGCCATGTGCGGGGGCTTTTTTGCCCCCGTTTTAAGAGCGGTACACATGAGAGTGCCGGTGAAAGCAATTAGAAAAGCTGCCTTGAAACTTTAAAGGCTAATGGCTCAAAACAATCAACCATTAGCCCTTAATAAACTAGCTCAGCGACTCCAAATAGTCCCTTACCCGGTTGCGACGCTTCGGTTGCCGCAGCTTTTGCAGAGCTTTAGCTTCAATCTGGCGCACCCGTTCCCGCGACAAATCTAAAGCGCGACCGATTTCTGCCAAAGAGTAAGGGTGGCCATCTCCCAAACCAAACCGCATTTGAATTACATCTCGCTCGCGCGACGTTAGATCCGCCAGCAGTTGTTGCAAATCCCGATGCAGCGCTTCTCGCATCAGCATTTCTTCGGGAGAAACGTCATCGGTTTCTAACAAGTCTCCGAGTTCAGTATCTTTCTCATTCCCGACTTTCGTTTCTAATGACACCGCACGGGGCACCCGTAATAAAACTTCCCGCACTTGAGCCGGCGTCATCTCTAACTCGCCGGCAATATCTTCAATCGTTGGGGTGCGACCTTTTTCTTGAGAGATTTTGCGCTGTGCTTTTTTAATTTTATTAAGCTTTTCAGTGATGTGCACCGGCAGACGAATGGTGCGGCTTTGTGTGGCAATGGCGCGAGTAATTCCCTGACGAATCCACCAATAGGCATAGGTGCTAAACCTGTAACCCCGCGTGGGATCGAATTTCTCGACTGCACGCTCTAAACCCAGGGTGCCTTCTTGGATCAAATCCAATAATTCCAAACCGCGATTTTGATACTTTTTAGCGACAGACACGACCAGGCGCAAATTGGCCTTAATCATGTGATCCTTCGCCCGGATGCCTTCAGCTTGGACTTGCTCCAACTCCTCCACGGTCAGATCGGCAACTTCCGCCCAGCGGCGTTTGCCGGCAGCCAAAGTAGGCTTGAGGTCACTGACCATAATCCCAGCTTCAGCAGCCCATCGCTCCAAAGAAGGACGCATCCCTAGATGAGCAGCTAACCGATCACGAGCCTCAATTAGTTGGCTGTAGCGCTTAATCAACCCATCCTCCGAGGATGCCGCTTGATCTCGCAACTCTTGCACCCGCATATAGCGCTGGACATTTTGAGCTTCCGAGACTTCTTCATCGCGCCCTAATAAACGGACACGACCGATTTCTTGAAGGTACAAACGCACTAGATCAGTGGTACGGCGGCTGGCGGTTGGCCCAAAACTCACTGCGTCTGCACCCTCTATTTCCAGCTCAATAAATACATCTCCGATTGCTTCTGCATCACCGGCGATTTTTTCGGGCTGAACACCAGAGGCATTCAGTTGTTCGTCATAGCCTGCATTCGTGTACAAGAAAGTTCCTGGCATCATAGCGTTGGTCTCAGTTGCTCTGGGTGACAATGAGGCTCAGTTAGCGGTCGATCACTTTGTTATTGTTCCCGCCCTTGGGGACTAACAAACATCGCTGGTAGTTCCATTGCGGACTGGGCTAACATGGCGACACTGGGTGGGACTCCGGCTCTGGGTAAGCCTGAAGGGGCTGCGGTGGTAATGGCAGCTACTCCAGCAGATAGATACGTCTCTCGGTATCTAACTGCTAAAGTGGAGGCGAGAAACAACACGATTGCTCGTGTGTAGGTAGTATAGAAGTGAAGGCAACGAGAAGGTTGTGACCTCTGTTAGCTTCAGCTTTAATCTTCATCACCGCTGATCGGTTATCCCGATCACTACGAAGATTTATTTAAAATGTTTCCTTCGGGATAAACCCTCCATCAAAAGAGTTACAACCCAAGCCCTGAATGCTTGCGCCTCCTGTACTCTGCGCCTAGAGGGCGAGAGATTTTAAACTTTAAAATTTTGGTTGCCGGCATAGCCGATTCAACTTTAATCGGCTAGTGGCTTTGATTCTGGCTTAACATCTCGTAACATCAGGGCTTCAACTGCTGATTGCGGCGTAATTTCGCCCTGAAGTAACCGATTTACTAGATAGGAAATTGGCACGTAAATCCCTTGCTGATCGGCTCGCTGAATCAATACCGGCGTCGTACTCACGCCCTCAGCCGTTCCTTCAAGTTGGGCCAGGATTGCCTGTAGTGTTTGGCCTTTTGCTAACTGGTAGCCAACTTGATAATTGCGGCTAAGAGCGCTGTTGCAGGTCGCCAGCAAATCCCCTAGCCCTGACAAACCATAGAACGTTTCGGTTTGGGCACCCCAATTTGTGCCAATTCGGATAATTTCTGCCAAACCGCGAGTCAGCAGTGCCGCCTTAGCATTCGTACCCAGATCCAGCCCATCACACACACCGGCTGCGATCGCCATCACATTTTTTAAAGTTCCGCCCAATTCTACGCCTAGGGGGTCGGAATTCGTGTAAACCCGAAAGCTGCTAGAAGAAAATACGGCTTGCACGGTTGCCGCGGCCGCAAGGTCTTTACTCGCTACCACCGTCGCCGCCGGCAAACCCTGCTCAATTTCCTTAGACAGGTTAGGGCCGGCAAGTACCACAACCGGCGCAACAGGAAATGCCGCCTGCCACATCTGCGAAGGCGTGCGGGTTGTCTGTGGATCTAAACCCTTGGTTACGGTTACAAAAATGGTGTTTGAGCTTACTGGCAGAGATTGCACCTGGGAAATCACTGCGCCAACGCCTCTCATGGAAACAGCAGACAGCACGATCTCAGCGCCGGCTACCACATCTTCCAGGGTTTCTGAACAGCGACGAGACCAAACACGCACTCGATGGCCATTACCCGCTGCCAGGTTTGCCAATGCTGTCCCCCAAACACCCGCTCCAATAATTGCCAGGGTCTTTTTTTGCATCAAATCAAGTTTTAGATTGCCTTTATCTTCGAGGATAACGTTCCATCAGCGCTCTTACTTGCTCTGCATGATAAGAAGACCGTGTCAAGGGCGAGGCAACAACTTGTAAGAAACCTAAAGATTCACCGAAATGTTGCCACTGATTAAAATGTGCCGGTGTCACCCAGTTGGCAACCGGCAAGTGCTTGGGAGTTGGCTGGAGGTATTGGCCAATGGTTAAAATATCGCAATCTGCCTCTCGCAGATCCCGCATCACCTGGCGAATCTCTTCATCCGTTTCCCCCAATCCCACCATAATGCCTGACTTGGTATAGACTTCAGGAGCCAAATCACGGGAACGCCGCAGCAGTTCCAACGTACGCGGGTAGTTACCTTGGGGGCGTACCCGTCGGTAGAGACGGGGAATCGTTTCGGTATTGTGGTTAAGTACCTCTGGATGAGCGGCAAGAATCGCTTCTAGTGCCGGCCAGTTGCCACATAAGTCAGGAATCAGTACCTCAATAGTCGTTTGGGGCGATAAGGCTCGAACCGCTTGAATACATTGCATAAATTGTGATGCTCCGCCGTCCGGCAGATCGTCCCGATTTACGGAAGTAATCACCACATGGTTTAACTTCAGGCGATGAACCGCTTGAGCCAATCGTTCTGGCTCAGTTGAATCGAGCGGTTTGGGTTTTTTCTCAAAATCGATATCGCAATAGGGACAAGCCCGCGTGCAGGCTGGACCCATAATCAAAAAGGTAGCAGTGCCGGCTTGGAAGCACTCGCCAATATTGGGGCAAGACGCTTCTTCACAAACGGTATTCAGGGATAAATCCCGCAAAATTTCTTTAACGTTGCCGACGCGCTCCCATTGAGGGGCTTTGACTCGCAACCAGTCTGGCTTGACAGTCACGCGCTTATTTGAACCATTTTAGTTACACCGCTTTACATCGTAGCCTATGTTTATTCAATTACCCAAACTGGGATACACAAGCCGATGACAACCCATAAGCTGGATATTGCAAGTGGACATCTTGCGTTTAGTTTAAACCGGCATGGGCTTGTCCCCGCCGCAGTTAACGTGATAATGTAGAAATATAGATTACACGCTTCGGGATGTAGCGCAGCTTGGTAGCGCACCTCGTTCGGGACGAGGGGGTCGCAGGTTCAAATCCTGTCATCCCGATTTTTTAACAAAGAGCAAAACTTAAAGTTGTGCCGGCAGGATGGATGAGTTGCCTAGGCGGATTCCGGAACCCGGACTCCGCGATCGGCACTTACTCAACTCCAGCATGGAAAACGCTCCACGTCCTGCTTAATCCTCCTTCGGGCCAAAAACCATTTGCAGAATCATCGTATTCTCACCCTGCTGATGGTATCTATCGGCCCAGGCACGGATAATTTCATCCAACTCTTCCATCGCTTGATCGATGCGATCAGCTGGGATATCGAGTTCTTCTAAAATCCGCATCACCTTCTTTGGCTGCCGTTCCGCCCAATCCTTCATCAGCCGGAAATACCGGGCGGTATCCTCCACCATGATGAAAGTCCGCTCCTCTTCACCCGAAGGCGAGTAAGAAGCACGGGTGAGAGCATAGAAAGGCATTCCCCAAGGAGAATCAATTTTTGCGACAGTGCCGGCACAAATTAAGCGTCGCTTAATATGTTCTGCTAACGCTTCACTCAAGGGCAGACGCCGCTCTGGGGGATAATCTTCCTGATGGCGAGCGTAAAGGAATTCAATCATTTCCATGAACTGGAAAGAGTTGATCAGTTGCGCGTCAGGCAGGTTAGGCGGCAGTTTTTGTTCAATCTGTCGCTTTTCTTCAGAAGTGAGACTGGTGCCAGGAATGCGCGGGCGTCCCGGCATCCAGGAATACTGTTCCAGCCACACATAGGGAAACTCAATTAGATAGCGCGGCTCTTGAGAGCCAAGCATCTTCATGAGTTTGCCGTGCGTCAGTGCCTCTTTGACTTCCTCCACTATCGCCTTAACCCGCTTAGGTTCAATGTGGTGGAGGTGCCCCGTCATCCGCAGATTCTGATCCTGCTCCAGATAGGTCTGGTAAATGGCACACTTGGCCGCCGTAGCGGCTGCATCTAGAAACGCTCCGTGCCGGTGCCCACTGGTTCTCATGGCACTGAATGCAAGATAAAACATGATCTGATCCATTGCACTGGGGCTAAGGCGTTTGATCAGATCGAGGTCGTTGGTCATCACAATCCTTAAGACGGATACATTAGGAGGAGTCAAATGCTCCTCAGTTGATTGTTGCGTATGATGGTTGCGACACAACCAGATTCGGTCATGTCGATTTTGGCGCTTTGAGTCAGCAGCCTTCAGATGCGCCCATTCCTTGAGAGGAAGTGAGGCATCCGTAAAGTTATGTAGCTTGCTACCCATTAAAATTACTGACAGCGGAAGCCTCTACCTTTCAAGACTGAGTAACTATTTACCCAGTTCTTATGCCTCAGTACGAAGATAGGGCTGAGACTGGTTAACGTCAAGCTTGCTCTACCCTGATGAGAGCGTCCGGCTCGGCTTCAGTAGACCCCGCCTTTCAGCATAGAGTTGCTGACATTTACTTTATAGCCTTCAATGATTTAATTGTGACACTTCCTTTGACAATAGGGGGTAAAGCTTTTCGCTAAATCTGGCAGTGGGTTCAGAACCCAAAAGAAAACCGAATTAGCCGGCATCTGGCTGACCGAGCGATCGGCAGCCAGATGCCGGTATTGAAGGGGCTTCGGCATCTGTTCCAGGCGAACGCTTGATTATTACCTTTGCCGGCTCTGCCTTGCCAACCCCCATAAGTTGGCTGCATTCTAATTTGAGGGAAAGCGATATTAGAAATTCAGCCACCCACTCGCCCACTACCCCGATGAGGAGAAATCTCCTCCTCGTTTTCCGCTTGTGTTGCGTGGCGAAAAGAAGTGGCTTGAAGCAACTCAGTCGAATCGGAACCTATCCCTAGGGAATCAACGACAAAGCCAACCAACAGCAAACTTGATAAGACGATAAAGGCGCAAGTCCGCATGGGAAATGTCCGTATCAGAGTTTTCTACCCCTAATACGCGCTTGCCAATGGCTTATCCGGATATTTTGTTCAACTTTGAGCGGACTTGACCAGTGAGGTGGCTGAGGTTTTTAGGAAATTGCTTCGACAAGTAACCAGTTGCCGGCTTGATTGAGATGCCCCCAAACAGTGAGCGGTTGTCCTGTCAGACAAGTTTGTAACTTTCGATCTACCTCAGGCTGAAGGGTAACGAGTGTCCAGCTTTGAGGGGAAATTTCAGTAGGGGTGGTGAGGGTGATGGTGTAATCCTGCGGGGCGTGCCAGTGGAAGATGCCGGTGAAGGTAGTCTGTCTTGGGCTACTGGCAGATGAGTGATGAGTGACGACTGATGGGAGAGGACAGTCGCCGTCGGCAGGATAGGCATCTGGGCGATCTAAGTAGTAGCGCTGCCAGTGCAGCCATTCTGGGTGATCGGGTGTCAAATTAAACAGAGGAATGATCGCAGCCGGTGCCGTTGGTTCTGTTAATAGCGCCTCTTGGAGAATTCTCACCGGCAAGTCTCGCGGTTGGCAGCCTCGTTCAACACACAGTGCTGCTGCCATCCCCGCTGCTTGACCGATACCCATGACAACCGGCTGCAAACGCGTAGCACCGTTGGCAATATGGGATACAGAAATATTTTTTTCACAGACAAGAAGGCCATCAGTTTGGGCGGGGATCAGGCTCCCGTAGGGAATGGTAAAGGGTGTGCCGGTGTATCGCCCTCCCCAGCGTAGAGATTTCGGTTGCAGTGGCAGAGAGGCCATGTCTGGCTCCCCTGTATCGGTGTAATGGTGGTCGTTGGCATAGTTACCCAGGGCGATCGCGGTTACTTGGCCGGCTGAATCTGTCTGCAAGCTGGCCACTCGCCCTGCCACCATCGGTAAAATATCTTGCTCTCGCACTGTCACAAGTCCTTGTAGCCGTCTGCTTTCTCGGTAGTAAGGATGTAGGGCATAAGCCGTGCTTTGATTTTGAATTGCCCTGTTGCCTGTTAAACTTTCTGGAAAGATGTGTTCAGCTAGGCCATACCGGCCGCCTAGTTGCATTTGGATAAAGCGGGCAAAACTTTGGGTGTGCCCGCTGGCTTCTTGGAGAAATTCATCCCGTGCGGTTTCCGATTCAATCAGGCGATCAAGCCGATTGCCATAGTCATTACCCCGCAGCGGCCAGTTAATCATAAAGCGATTAAACGGTAATCGTCCGTAGTTCAGAAACCGCTCTGGGCCATAATTGTCCCAAGCACCGGCAAACTGAGCGGGATTATCTAGAGGTGGGGCGGGAATTTCGGGGGCTACGGCATCGGCACCGTAATCCTGCATAATCACAACCCAAGTGGGTGCCTGTACAGGGTAGCGTTGTGTAAAAGTATTGGGTCCAATTGGGGCGCTGGGTTCACCCCACTCCCTTTGAAATTCCCAACTCCAGCGATGGGGCACTTCGGCTAGGGCGATTACGTCTCCGAGTTCTGTCGCATCTAGGGTTAAATGGGCACGGACGGTGAAATCTGCAAAACGGATGCCGGTGACCCGGTTCCCCTGCTGCAAGACTTCCAAGGGTACTTGACCACTAATCCACTGCAAGTTTGGCAGATGCTGCACCCAGTCGGTAAAGATTTGGTTGCCGATGCGCGGGTCGTAAGTAAAAAAGCTGACCCAACCGTTGTCTAACCCACCCTTTTGTCGCTGGTGGAGAGAGCGCAAGAAAGCACCCCAAATGCCGGTTTGAAAGGCTGCTAGTTCGTTGCCATCTGGGGCTGAAACGCCCGCTGAGGTTAGCATTCCTCCTAACCAGGGAAATTCACTGACTAAGATGGTTTTGGCCCCTCGGCGGGCTGCTTGCAGGGCAGCTGCGGTGCCGCCGGTGCCGGCACCAACGACTAAGACATCAGCGCTCAATTCATCCACCACGTTGGGTTTTAGGTGCATTAATACTTGAGTCCTGCTAAATTTTAGGATGGGTTTGTCGCAAATGCGAGCTGTTAGGGAACTACGGGTTTCTGCCGATGCGTTCTCAGAATTCGTTGTTCTATATTGACTTTTACTTCGCTTGCATTTATTTTTTAATGCTTGTCCTGACTTTTAAAATCACCGCTAGGGAGTAGCCATCTGTATGGATCGTCGGACTTTTTTAACTTGGGTCTGGTTAGGTTGCTTGACTAGCGTTTCGCCTGCGATGGTTAAGGCCGGCACTGCTGGGGTTAAGGGTGAGCTAGCCGATGATTTAGTTTCTCAACGATTAGAACCTGTTGTATTTTATGTAGCGCTTAACGGCAATGATGCTTGGTCTGGTCAACAAGCAGATCCCAATACAGCAAAGACAGATGGCCCATTCGCTACGATCCAGAAGGCACGAGATGCTATTCGCAAGCTTAAGCGTGAGCAAGGAGACACACTCAAGCAACCTGTCAGTGTTTTATTGCGCGGTGGCACTTACTTTTTGAGTGAGCCGATAGTATTTACCCCTGAAGATTCTGGCACTGCTAAATTTCCCATAACCTACGAAGCATATCGTGATGAGAAGCCGGTGATCAGCGGTGGACAGCGCGTTACAGGTTGGCAGCAAGAGGGGAATGTTTGGAAAGCTACTCTGCCGACACTGGAGAAAGGAAGTTGGGATTTCCTTACGTTAAGAGTAGGTAATGAGTGGGCAACTCGCGCCCGGTATCCTAACTTTGAACCCCAAAATCCATATAAAGGTGGATGGTTGTTTGCTAAGAATACCTCGCCCAGTAAAACTGAAGTAGTTGTTGATCCCGCAAAGTTTCCCTCATGGTCAGACTGGAGCAACGCAGAAATCAACACTTATACGAATACAGGATATTGGAATGCTATTCTTCCTATCGAACGTGTAGACAAAGATAAACACACACTACATATTAAGTTGCCCGAAGAAAAAATTGAACAGGGAAATCGTTTCTATATTGCGAATGTTCGGGAAGCTTTAGACAGTCCTGGTGAGTGGTGTTTAAATAAAAAAACTGGCGACGTTTATTACTGGCCTTTACAGCAAGATTTTAAAAAATTAGAAATAGTTGTTCCAAAATTAGCTGTAGTAATTTATTTAGAAGGAAACATAAAAACCAAGAAATATGTAGAAAGCATTAATTTTAAAAAGCTTATTTTTACTGACACCACTTCGCCTGGTCGGGGTTATGCTTGGCGAATGCATGCTGGGATTTGGTTGACAGGCGCACGAAAATGTAAAATAGAAGATTGTACCTTTACTCGCCTGGTTGGCTATGGAATCTTAATCAAAGAAGGTTCTTCTGATAATCAAATTTTAAGCAATAAGATGGAGAAATTAGGGCAAGGTGGCGTATTACTGGCAACAAGTAATCTTGAAGGGCAAGAATTACCTTCCCCATCTTCTAACCTAATTGCCAACAATTATATTTATGAATGTGGACTAATTTATAAAGGGGTTGCCGGTGTATCTATATTAAAAGGTCAGAAAAATCGAATCGCTTACAATCAAATTAGTCGAATGCCAAGATGGGGAGTTTGCATAGCCTACGATTCTCAAAATAATGTTATAGAATACAACGAAGTTATCGATACAAACTTAGAAAGTGTTGACACAGGGGCGATTTATACATACGGAAAAACCAAAAAATTATCTGACAACATCATTCGATTCAACCTTATCCGCAACTCAGTAGGGTTGGGGACTACCCCTGAAGGGCGCATCCTTAGTCCTCACTACACTTGGGGTATCTACCTTGACGCTTTTAGCATTAGGACAATGGTTTATGGAAACATTGTTGTGGGGACAGTGCGGGGAGGTCTCTGTATCCTTGGGGGCAAGAGCAATGTTGTGGAAAACAACATTTTCGTTAATGGTATAGAGGCTCAAATAACTGTGCTGGCACTTGACGAATTCATGAGAGAAAATGTTTTTCGGCACAACATTGTTTTGTTTGAAAACATAAATGCCAATCTTTGGGTTAGCAATCCAGCCTTATGGAAACCTGAGCGGTTGGCTGAGGTTAACAACAACCTTTACTGGAACACAGGGGCTTTAGACTTAGCTAATACAGCCAGGGGAATTACGCCGGAGGGGAACTTTGCCAAATGGCAAGCAGCTGGCTTCGACCGCAACTCACTCATTGCGCCACCGCTGTTTGTTGCGCCTGAAAAAGGAGACTTTCGCCTGAAACCGGAATCACCGGCCCTTAAATTAGGTTTTCAGCCTATCCCAATCGAACGTATCGGCCCTAAAGGATTCAATCGTAGCAAAGAGACCACAGTAAGGTAATGTAAAGAAAAGTTTCGGGCTGTGCGGCAAGCAGACGTGCCTTAGTATGAATGGGTAAAAGGGGTAAATATGAAAGCACAAGTTTTTAGAGGTGTCAACCAACTGAGCTACGAAGAGGTGCCGGTGCCGGCAATTGCATCTGATGAAGTGCTGGTAAAGGTTCAAGTCGTTGGGTTGTGCCAGTCTGATATCAAAAAAATTCGCTATCCCCTCTACGAACCCCCACGAATCTTTGGTCATGAAACAGCAGGGGTGATTGCGGCAGTTGGAGATGCAGTGACAAATTGGCAAGTGGGGCAGAGAGTTGTGGTGATGCACCATATTCCCTGTATGCACTGTATATACTGCCTGAATGAAAACTTTTCCATGTGCGAAACCTACAAAAACATCACCACAACAGCGGGGTTTACACCCAGCGGTGGCGGTTTTGCAGAGTGTGTCAAAGTTCCGGGGCATATTGTTCGTAACGGCGGGTTGATTCCAATTCCTCATGAAGTGAGTTTTGAGCAAGCCAGTTTTGTCGAACCCACTAACTGTTGTCTCAAGGCAGTAAAGAAGGCCCAGATCGCTCCAGGACAAACCGTTTTAGTGACGGGGGCAGGGCCGATCGGGCTGATGTTTATTATGTTAGTAAAATATTTTGGAGCCAGAGCGCTCGCTACCGATTTGTTACCCTCTCGCATAGAGAAAGCCTTGCAAGTAGGGGCAGATGCTGCTTTTGACGCCCGCAATGCCGAGTTGTCGGCTAAGGTGCAGGCGGTTACTAATGGCTTAGGAGTGGATACGACTTTACTGGCAGTCCCCAGTGAAAAAGCTTTTTTTCAAGCTCTTGATTGCACCCGCAAAGGTGGAAAAATCCTGTTTTTTGCCGAGTTTCCTGACGAGGTAGAAATTCCGATTAATCCCAACATTCTCTACCGGCGGGAAATTGACCTGATGGGCAGTTACAGTTCTTCCTATCGATTGCAAGCACTCTCTGCTGATCTTGTGTTCAATAAGCGAATAGATGTGGAAGCGCTAATTAGCGATCACTATCCGTTGCAAGATTTAGCAGCAGCAGTGGATCGGGCTGTGCAGCCGGCGGCAGAAACCTATAAGATTCTCATTTATCCCTGATATCAGGAAAAAGCGAAGGAATGTAGATTAGTGGGGCTGAGGTGTACAGGCTTAAGAGATGCCGATTGTACGACCTCAACTTTAAAGTTAAAAAATAGGGTTCGCTTCCCTTTAAGACAGTTAGGATGAAAATATCTAACGGATTAGCATTGACAATTTATCCTAGGAACATTGACAGCCCAACGTCGTCTTTTTAATGGCATAGAAGACTATGAGGAGAGTTCAATCGACTGATAGGCACAATGACAAGGGCAGGGAGATGTGTGGAGTTTACAGATTGGAAAAGGAAGCATATTAGTAAAATGTTTTACTCTCCCTTATTTGCAAGATTTATGGAGTGCCAATGCTGAGCAAGTTAGCTACAGCTATTAAAAAAATTAGCCCTGGACAGCGTCAAATTATCGGCAACACAGGTTGGTTATTTGCCAGTCGTATTCTCCGATTGGGTCTGGGGCTAGTTGTTGGAGTTCTGCTAGCCCGGTATCTGGGTCCAGAACAGTTTGGCCTCTACAACTACGCGATTTCTTTCGTAGTATTATTTAGTCCCCTATTCACGCTTGGGTTAGATAGTATTGTAATCCGTGATATTGTACGCGATCCCTCATCTAAGCTAGAAACGTTAGGGACAGCGTTTGTTTTAAAGCTTATAGGTAGCTTCCTAACTTTCTGCCTAGCAACAGGCGGAATTTTATTTTTGCGTTTTGATGATAACTTAGCTCACTGGCTTGTAGGACTTGCCGCAGTCGCAAGTATTTTTCACGCTTTTGATGTTATTGAATTTTGGTTTAACTCGCAAATTCAATCAAAATATGGAATATACGCTAAATACTCAGCTTTTATTTTAATTAACATTTCGAGAATCTTTTTAATACAATTGAGCGCACCCCTGATTGCATTCGCATGGCTGGTCTTGATAGAAAGTTTATTAAGTGCTGTAGGCCTACTAATCGTTTATCAAGCATCTAGAGATAATGTCTTGGCTTGGAAAGTTAGTATAAAACGTGCTAAACAATTATTGAAAGACAGCTGGCCTTTGCTTTTTTCTAGTTTAAGCATAGTTATATATATGCGTATTGACCAAGTTATGCTGGGACAGCTAGCATCTATTAGTGACATTGGAAACTACTCAGTAGCAGTGCGCTTAGTAGAAGTTTGGTATATAATACCTATGACTCTTAACGAGGCTCTATTTCCAGCAATCGTGAATTTAAAAAAGGTTGATCCAGAAATTTATGCGTTCCGAATCCAGCGCCTTTACACGCTGATGATTTGGATGGCAATTATTGCTGCTATTATAATTTCTTGCACCTCAAACCAGTTGGTTAAACTAATTTATGGAAAGCAATATATTGAGGCAGCTCCTATTCTTTCAATCCACGCTTGGATGGCAACTTCCGTGTTTTTTGGAGTTGCGAGATCTTCATGGTTGACGACGGAAGGATATTTGGTAGATGGAATGTATGTGAACATCCTAGGCTGTATTATGAATATTAGCGCCAATCTTCTTTTGATTCCAAGACATGGAGCTATTGGCGCTACAATGGCTTCTTTGCTCAGTGCAGTTGGATCGAACTTGATCATTGCAGTTTACTCAAAACCGATTAGGATTAGCTTGAGAATGTATGCAATGAGCCTG
Organism: Microcoleus sp. FACHB-672; assembly: GCF_014695725.1. Lineage (NCBI taxonomy): Bacteria > Bacillati > Cyanobacteriota > Cyanophyceae > Oscillatoriales > Microcoleaceae > Microcoleus > Microcoleus sp. FACHB-672. Next base: position 56,519 of record NZ_JACJOU010000010.1, read on the forward strand.
TTGGTCCCTATGAAGTTTTTTAAAAAAAGTAGATCATATTAGTATTTAGTATTATGTGGTATAATTATTTACCTCAACTTGCAACTTTAAAGCCCAAAGAAAGGTATTTAGGATAAACTATTTGTCCAGAGGACTTAAAGACTCGTATTGTACAGGAAACTTAAAACCTCGTACTTCATGCAACCTTGCTAACTAAATGTTGCCAACTCAGTAAAAATATTTTTTTGCTTCCGATTAAGTGTGTTGAAGCTTGAAAAATTTGAGTGTGCTTAAAGGTGATGAGTTTAACGAAAAATATGGAGAAGGGAATGTGAAAATTACTGTTGCACAGCTAGGCTGTGGATACTGGGGGCCAAACTTACTGCGTAATTTCTCGGCCCAGTCTGATTGCTGGGTGAAATGGCTAGCAGACCTAAGTCCTGAACGACGGAGTTACGTTGAAGCAAATTATCCCAAAACCAAGACAACACCCAATTGGGAAGATGTCCTGGCTGATCCAGAGGTGGATGCTGTTGTTGTCGCTACACCGGCATCGACTCATTACAAGTTAGCGAAGGTGGCCCTTGAAGCCGGCAAGCACGTGCTGGTAGAGAAACCCTTAGCCATGTGTACACCAGAGGCGGATGAATTAGTTGCCCTCGCTAAGGCAGCAGGGCGGACCTTGATGGTAGGCCATACCTTTCTCTATAACGCTGCTGTACGGCACCTAAAGCAACTGCTGGACAAAGGTGAACTAGGAGAACTTTACTACATCTACAGCCAGCGGCTAAATCTTGGTCAGGTTCGTTCAGATGTGAATGCTTGGTGGAATCTAGCACCCCACGATGTTAGCATTTTGCTTTATTTAATGAATGACGAACTTCCTGTTTCAGTCAGTGCTTATGGGATGGATTATATACAAGCCGACATTGAGGATGTAGTGTTTGCCACTTTAACTTGGGCCAATCGGGTAACTGCCCACATTCAAGTCAGTTGGCTTGATCCGGGTAAGGTGCGAAAAATGACCCTGGTAGGTAGCCGAAAGATGCTTGTTTACGATGATGTTAGTGATGACAAAGTAACAATTTTAGATAAAGGAATTGATCGAATTCCTAAGGCTGGCGAAAGCATGGATTATGATAACTTTAATAATTATCAGCTTTTTCATCGAGCCGGCGATATTTTGCTTCCAAAAATTAACTTTCAGGAACCTCTTAAAACAGAAATCGCTCATTTTTTAGAGTGCATCGGGACAGGAAACACCCCATTAACCGGCCCAAAACATGGACGGGATGTGGTAAAAGTTTTAGAAGCGGTTCAGAACTCGCTTGATGATAAAGGGCAAATGGTAGCGGTTCCCCAAGAGGAGATAAACTGTCCATGATGTCAGAATTCGCCCTGATATATCCCGGCGTAGCATGGGAGGGTGATTACACACTCGGCCCTTTTGTCATTGTAGGTCAACCATTGCAGAATCAACAAACAGATGAAATAGTAACACACATAGGAGGGGGGGCTTTTATCCGTTCCCATACCGTTATTTATTGCGGAAATCGAATTGGTAGCAACTTTCAGACTGGACATGGCGTCTTACTGAGGGAAGACAATGAAATTGGTGATGACGTGAGTATTGGTTCAGCCAGTATTGTGGAGCATCATGTCCGGATCGGTCACCGTGTTCGGCTTCACTCTAATGTTTTTGTACCTGAATTTTGTGTACTAGAGGACGATTGCTGGCTTGGCCCTCATGTTGTACTCACTAATGCAAAATACCCCCGTTCTCCTAATGTGAAAAAAGAATTGGCCGGCTCGTATATAGAGCAAGGAGCCAAAATAGGGGCAAACGCCACCATATTACCAGGAGTTCGCATAGGGCGGAATGCGCTCATCGGAGCTGGTGCTGTAGTGACCAAAGATGTGCCGGCGGAAGCTGTTGTGGCAGGTAACCCAGCACAGGCAATTAATCATATTTCGCGTTTACCATATCATATTTAATGATGAATATTCCTTTGATTGACCTTAAAGCTCAGTACCTTACTATTCAAAGTGATATTGACTCTGCTATTCAGCGAGTTATTACTCGCAGTGAATTTATTGGTGGAGACGAACTGCAGGAATTTGAAGCAGAATTTGCTGCCTACTGTGGAGCAAAAGCCTGTGTGGGCGTTGGCAATGGCACCGATGCCCTTTATCTAGCCCTACGGGGTCTCGGCATTGGGCCAGGGGATGAGGTGATTACTGTCGCTCATACCTTTATTGCGACAGCAGAAGCTATCTCTTTAACAGGAGCTAAGCCAGTCTTTGTAGACATCCGGGAAGATACTATGTTAATGAATCCGGATGCCCTAGAAGCAGCGATTACGCCCCAAACACGCGCCGTTATTGTAGTTCATCTGTATGGTCAGCCCTGCGAGATGGCTCGGATATTGGAAATTGCCCAACACCATAATCTAAAGGTTGTTGAAGATGCTGCTCAAGCACATGGTGCTTACTGGCAAGGACAACGAGTAGGAACCCTTGGGGACGTAGCCTGCTTTAGCTTCTATCCGGGGAAAAACCTGGGTGCTTATGGCGATGGCGGTGCAGTAGTTAGCCAAGATGAAGACTTGATTCGTCGGGTGCGTCGGCTAGCCAATCATGGACGGTTGGAAAAATATACCCACGAGATTGAGGGAGTTAACAGCCGGTTAGATGGTTTGCAAGCTTCCATCTTGAGGGTAAAATTGCGCCATCTCGATCAGTGGAATGCAGCGCGACAACGTCACGCTGCCCATTATCTCGAGGCTTTAGCGGGGAGTGGGGTAAACCTGCCGACGGTGCATCCAGAAGCAGAATCCGTGTGGCACTTATTCGTTGTGCGCGTTGCGGAACGTGAACATCTCCAAGCGCGTCTCAAAGAACAAGGAATTGCTACAGGTATTCATTACCCCTTGCCACTCCATCAACAACCAGCCTATAAATATTTAGGGATTCCAGATGGCACACTGCCAGTGACGGAGAAGGTAGCATCAGAAATTGTTAGCTTGCCCATATTCGCAGAGTTAACAGAAGAGCAGGTTGAGACAGTTAGTAAAGCAGTCACAAAATTAACGAATGTGTTGCAAAGTTTATGAGCTATCGCTTTGTTAAGGTTACAAATCACTATAGGGAATATTTGAAAGACTATTATCGGCGCAACCCAGATATAGTGCGTAAAACTTATGCTGAGCAGATGCAGCACATCATGAGCGAAGGGTATGGTTGGGCAGATTTTTTTGCGGTTCATTTAAGAAATCTTGGGGTTGATGCCCATGAAATCATAGCCAATGCATTACCCTTGCAACAGACATGGGTACGCGAACATGACATTAAAACCTCAGGCAAAGATACAGTTATTGCCCAATTAAAAGCTTTACAGCCTGATGTAGTCTTCTTCCAAGATAGCTTCAGATTTAATGGAGCTTGGATTACTTATTTAAGAGAGCAAGTTCCTTCAATTACACAAGTAATAGCCTGGTGCTGTGCGCCTTTTACTGATGAAAACATACAGCAGTTCAAAGTGTTTGATTATATTTTAACGTGTCATCCGGGCTATTATCAGGAATTAACAGGACGGGGGCTGCGGATGCACCATTTGAACCACGCGATTGAATCGTCACTTCTCCCTAAAATTAGTTGCAGTAATCTCTCTAAGGATATTGATTGTATCTTTATAGGCTCCCTGGCTACGGGCGAAGGATTTCACAACAATCGTATAAAGCTGTTAGAAAAAATTATAGAATCCAATCTCAAATTAAATATTTATGGTGCTTGGCAAAACTCAAATTTAGTTAAATATTTGCTCAAGCAGGGATCGTATATAGCCGCCAAAACGCTAAAAGCTGTTGGCCTATCTAGTTTAGCTAAAGAACTATTAGGATGGAAAGCAGTAATTGGTGAGAATCCGCACACTTTTGGCCGCCGATATTCAAAGGTATTAAACTCTGTACTTCAGCCTCCTCTTTATGGGATTGACATGCTCAGTGTCCTTTCATGTGCTAAAGTAGGGTTGAATTTTCATATTGATGCCGCTGGCCGGTATGCCGGCAATGTTCGCCTCTATGAAGTGACAGGCGTAGGTTCTTGCCTTTTGACGGATTGGAAAGAAAATTTACATGAGCTATTTGAAATCGACACAGAGATAGTCACCTATAAGTCTGCTGATGAATGCTTGGAAAAAGCTAAATGGCTTTTAGAACATCCAAAAGAACGGGAAGCGATAGCTAAAGCAGGGCAAGCTCGTACATTAAGAGACCATACATATGAGAAGAGAGCCTTACAGTTAGATAGTATAATTCAAAGAGAATTCAAAAACTCATAATGCTTTTTTCTTGAATTTGATGAAATTTTTAACTTCAGCAGAAAATAAAAACCTATGGTTAAATTTGTTCAAGATTATAGCTATGATTATGACAAAGGTAAAATAATGTTTGTAAATTTTTACAAATCAAGTATTATGCTATACATTTAAAAAAAAGCAAAAAAGTTCTTTTAGTTTTTTTGTTCAATGGTTTTATCAGTATTCCCTCAGAAAGTTTGGAAATGAGAAACTTAATTTGTCCCCTTAGTGGTAGCTCAGAAGTAATTTTAATAGAGAAAATAAAAGTAAAGGACATAATTAATATTTACAAAAAACAACTAAAATTTGATGTTTCTGAAGAATTTAAAGAGGTAAAGGAGATAGGCTTTTATCACTGTCTTGATTCAGACTTAAGGTTTTTCTTCCCTTTAGTAATTGGATCAGAAGCTTTTTATGAAAAACTCCAACAGTTTGATTGGTATTATATGGATAATAAGCCCGAATATGAGTATGCTAAGCAATTTGTAAAGGACTCAGATGTTGTTTTGGAAATTGGAAGCGGTAAAGGAGCTTTTCTCAAAAAACTTTCAACCAACAATTATGTAGGTCTTGAATTCAGTCGAGAAGCAACAAATATTGCTGCTAAAGAGGGCATTTGTATTCAAAATGAGTCCATCCAAACGCACGCCATTAAAAATTTGAATACCTATGATGTGGTTTGTGCATTTCAAGTTTTAGAACATGTTGAGGAAGTTTATTCCTTCATAGAATCTAGCACTCTCTGTTTAAAGCCAGGAGGTCTTTTAATATATTCTATTCCAAGCGTTGACTCTTTTTCTAAATACGTTTCTAATTTTATTTTGGATATGCCACCCCATCATGTTACAAGGTGGTCTGATAAAGCACTTCAGAATATTGCCTGTTATTTTACTTTAGAGCCTGTAGAAATTTGGCATGAACCTCTCCAGTTGATTCACAAAAAACTTTATGCTGAGGCTGTTATAAAAAATAGCTTTTTTAGTTTTTTTAAAAAACCTCATAAAAATATTGACAAGAGTTTTACTAATAAAGTTGTCAATGGATTTAGTAAAATAATTTCCCAATTTACTGCAAGCGGTTTAACCAGTTATGAGTTAATGCCTAGAGGGATCTCTGTAACAAGTGTTTATCGTAAGGTAAAAAAATAAAGATGCTTGAATTTTTAAACGTAGGTTGCGGTTCTACATTTCATCCTGCTTGGACAAACATTGACATTGCTCCTCAATCGCCAAAGATTCAAAGATATGACATTCGTAAAAAATTGCCTTATTTAGATAACTGCTTTGATGCCTGTTATAGCAGCCATGTTCTAGAACATTTGACAAAAGAAGAGGCTAAAGATTTAGTCTCTGAGTGTTTGCGCGTTCTAAAACCGGCAGGAGTAGCGAGATTTGTTGTTCCCGATTTAGAATCGATAGCTAGGACTTATCTGGATACTCTTGAGCGGGTAGAGAGCGGAATTGCTGAGGCAGAAGCAGACTATGACTGGATGATGCTAGAAATGTATGATCAAACCGTCCGTAATTATGGCGGCGGTGAAATGTATCGTTACTTCAGTAGCCCTGATATTAAAAATAAAGACTTCGTTCGCTACCGGATAGGGCTTGAAGCAGAGATTCATCAGGCTTCAATATGGAAAAAAATAAAGTCTAAAAATGCTTTTTGGTTTCTACAAAAACTTAGAACTCTAATAGCGGGAAGTCTAGTCGCGCTGACTGCCGGTAGAGAAGCCAAACGTGCTTTTGAAGAGGGTATTTTTCGCAATTCAGGAGAAATACATCGCTGGATGTATGACCGCTTTTCCCTTCAGCGCCTGCTTAAAAAAACAGGATTTGTAGATGTGCGTATCTGTCGCGCTGATGAAAGTCGTATTCCAGACTTCAACAGTTATAACTTGGATATTATTGAGGACAAAATTCGCAAGCCTGATTCTTTGTTTATAGAAGGAATCAAACCATGAAGCCCTTGCTGCTAAGCCTATATGACATCTCAAGTGCGGCACCCTGCGCTGCCTCCCAATTGCATAGGCGTGAATGGCAGATTAGGTGTTAACTCGCAGATGTTGCTAGAGACTAAACAAAGTGATGACGAAACCGTCATCTCACCAGAAACAAACGTAGGGAGTAGGGATAGGTTTTGCCATGTTTAGATCCATACTAAGGCTTGCTGAAAAAAGCTGATGAAGCCAATCTGGAAGCTACTTAGCTTGAAAATTGGGAGTTTCGTCGTGGCGATCACTTGCTTTTCCCAGAGATTTCCCACGAAAGTCTCAGGATTTTGAGTAACCAGATGTTATAGCCTTGCACTTATTGGGTCGAAAAAGCCTTAAAATCCTTAGTTAGTCTAAATTCCACTTTTATCCAGCAAGCACCATACTAGACTTGTTGCCATTAGCGCTTTAATCTAAGTTAAAACACAACTTGTACTTGCTCCAGAGGTTTCCAAATTAGATTCTCTTCAAAGTCGTACAACTTAACCAAAATGTGACTAATCTTCTGCAATGTAATTAACCTGCTGCACGGGTTCTGCAGTGGATTCGTACGGATTAAAAGGCTCATCGTTTTGACTTTGCATAATATGTAGACCTTTAGGGAAACTGTCATTACAATCAAGAGTGAGAAGATTACAATAATGCCTGTGGGACTTTTCCTCAACTTTATAGAAGTCAGTATTATGATTTCTAGCAGTGGGTGTGGCAGAGCAAAGCCCACGTGTTAAAAAAATTGAACTTAACAGTCGTTATCCACGCGTTTGCAAGCAAAACATGCTATTATAATATTAGTGTTTTTGAAATTTTCAAAGTCACATAATGATTAAAAAACTCGTTAAAAAAGTTGCAAGAAAATTAGGAATAGAATTAAGCAGATTTACTCCTCAAACATCAGATACTGCTCGAATCCAGCGTATCTTACATCACTATCAAATTGATTTGGTTTTGGACATAGGTGCTAATATAGGCCAATACTCAATGCTGTTACGTGATCTAGGATACCAGGGGAGAATCGTATCATTTGAGCCATTATCAAGCGCTTACTCAACACTGACAGTTGTAAGTAGTAAAGACCCCTTATGGAAAATCGCTCCTCGTCTTGCAATTGGTAATGTAGATAGGGAAAGTGTTCAGATTAACATTGCTGGTAATTCTCAGAGTAGTTCTATACTACCCATGCTGAACTCCCACCTAAATGTAGCCCCAAACTCAGCCTATACCAGTTCTGAAATGGTTCCAATGAAAAGACTAGATACGATTAGTGAATATTATATAGATGAAGACGTTAAATCAATTTTTCTTAAGATAGATACACAAGGTTTTGAAACGCAGGTTCTTGAAGGTGCCTCTGCAATTTTAGCAAAAGTCGAATTTATTCAAATAGAGCTATCATTAATTCCTCTCTATGAAGGCGAAAAGCTTTATAATGACATGATCGCGCTAATGTATCATCTGGGATATGAGGTTTACGCCATCATACCTGGATTTACCGATCCATTGACTGGCAGACTTCTTCAAATGGATGGGATCTTTAAAAAAAATGAAAGTATGTTTGCTTAGTTACTCAGATGGACGGGGGGGTGGATATGCGGCAGCATATCGGCTTCATCAAGGCTTGCTCCAAGCTAATGTGGACTCAACAATGCTTGTTGGATATAAAACTCGGGACGATATCACAGTTTTATCCAAAGAAACTAAGCTGGCACAGGCACGGGCAAAAATTCTGCCATCTCTCGATGCTTTAGCAATAAAATTGTTGTATCCCAAACGGGTTCCTACAGTTTATTCTCTTCAGTGGGTTCCAGATACACTCTCGTCAAGAGTTGCACAACTTAAGTCAGATATTCTCAATTTACATTGGGTGTATGGAGGCTTTCTGCAAATTGAGAGCGTTGCTAAGTTTAATCAACCGATTGTTTGGACACTACATGATATGTGGGCTTTCACTGGCGGTTGTCACTACAATCAAGAGTGCAATCGCTACACAAAGTCGTGTGGTGCTTGTCCTCAACTCGGCAGTCACCAGGACAAAGATTTATCGCACTGGGTGTGGCAGCGCAAGGCTAAAGCTTGGAGAGACTTGAACCTAACCATTGTTACTCCTAGCCATTGGTTAGCTCAGTGCACTCACTCAAGCTCTCTCTTCAAAAACGCGCGCATAGAAGTGATTCCCAATGGACTTGATAGCTGGCAATACAAGCCTGTTGACCAACGTCTAGCAAGAGAACGCTTAAACTTACCCCAAGATAAACATCTTGTGCTTTTTGGTGCGTTGAACGCTGCTAGTGATCCTCGTAAGGGATTTCATCTTCTACAGCCGGCTTTACGAAACCTTACTCAATCAGGATGCTGCGAAGGTATAGAACTGGTCATTTTTGGTGCCTCTCAACCCAGTCATCCTGCCGATTTAGGTTTTAAGTGCCATTATTTAGGTAAATTGAATGACGATATTTCCTTAGCATTAGTTTATGCTGCCGCAGACGTGTTCGTTGCACCTTCAACTCAAGATAACTTGCCTAATACAGTGATGGAAGCTCTAGCTTGTGGCACTCCCTGCGTGGCTTTTAAAATTGGGGGTATGCCTGATATGATTGAGCATCAGCAGAATGGCTATTTAGCACGCCCTTTTGAAGTGGACGACTTAGCTAAAGGGATTCTCTGGGTGCTAGAAGACAAAGATCGATGGATAAAGCTTGGTAATCGTGCTCGTGAGAAAGCAGAATTGGAATTTACCCAAGAACTCCAGGCCAGCCGCTACTTATCATTGTTTACAGAGATTGTATCTAAATATCGAAAAGAGAAAGCTAAACTTTCTTAATTAAAAAGTTGGGCTAGTCTTAAGCTTTGCTGTATTAAGAAAAGAATAACCATATCACGCTAACAAACCTAATAAAATATTTTTGCGTTAATAAAGTAAAGATCTCTTCTTAAAACTTACTGGATACGGTAATTAAATTATGGCAGAGTTATTAGTAACATTATTAAATTCTATTATTTGCTTACTTTATATCTATTGGAGCGTCAGAGCGATGGTTGTCGTCGGCAAGCTTCGCCTTTTGCACCTTTCTAGTGTTATTGTCGTTCTGTTTAACGGGATTTCTATACCCTTCCTTGGTCTTAGCACTTCAATTTTTAATAAAGCCTCATCGAGCGATGAGGTGACATGGATCGCGTTTTGGTCGATGAGTTTATTTATATTTATTTGCTCAGTTTTTCAAAAGCAAAAGTTTTATAAACTTCCCAAAATAAATGTTCCCAAAAATTACAAAAGAAAGTTTAAAGCAAATCTTTGGTTTTGGTTTTTTCTGGTCATCGGAATATTTAGTATTTTAAGGTTTATGATCTTTTCAAATGGCCTATCTTTCATGGGTTCTGTATTTTCATCCTTAGGGAATATAGAACAGTATTATCTAACACGACTAGAAATTGGGGAAGAACTAGTGGTTCCTGGGCGAGGCTTAGGATGGGCTGTAATATCAGCTAATTATTTGCTTCCAATGATATCCTTTTTGTCTATTTATTATGCTTGCAATCGTAAGCTTAGTAAAAAAAGTCAAGTTTTGTATTGGATCATATGGGTGATTTCTATTTTATTAATGACTGCTTTTTATATTACTTTAGCCCATCGATTTATGATTGCTTATTTGTTAATAATTATTGCATTTTGTATTTTTATTTATAGGTATAATGGAAATCTTGAGTTGTATTTTTTAAAGTGGAAAAAGCCTTATTTGATCCTCAGTATTATCACACTTGTAGTTACTGGTTTGGGATACTTATTTTCCTTGGTGAGTGGAAGCAGTTTGTTGGAAGGAATAGGATTTCTAGCAGAACGAACAGTCTTAATACCCGCTGGAACTAACAGCTTTTACTACTATCTTTTTCCCGCAAGATTTCCTTACAGAGGTCTTTTAGGCTCATTCAATATGTCTGGTATTTCTTTAAATAGTAATGATGTAGGATTTTATGATGTAGCTGAAGCTATGACGGGTCTGCGGTACGGGGCTAATGCTAGTTTCATAGCGATAGGTTATTCGGGTGCTGGGTTACTAGGCGTGGGTGTTGTTTCTGTGGTATATTGTTTAATCGCTTCTTGTGCTGATCGTTTGCTCAATCGTATGGAACCTAGGCTAAGATTTATTGGCATCCTAATTAACTTATACGGTATAATAGGTTTAGCCAGTACCCCGCTTAACGCAAGTGTTGTATCTTTTGGATTTGGAGTCTCTAGCTTTATTTTCTATTTTTTGATAAAACGAATCACAAAAAATGATCAGCTCCAACAACAAGGCAATGTTTAAAGCAATGTATTAGGACTTACTGGCAAATCCTATAAGTAAGTTAGTTTACAAATATAATGATTTTAGAGTTTTTCTTAAAGTTCTAAATCAAGAAATAAGGTTAGTGAAAAAAACACTAAGCGGAGGTTAAAATGTTAAATCAAGAGTTCTCTAAATCACTGAATAAACAGCCTTTAATTTCGGTAATTACAGCGGTTTTAAATGGAGAAGAATACTTAGAACAAACAATCCAATCAGTTATTAATCAGTCTTATAAAAATGTAGAATATATCATAATTAATGATGGTTCTACTGATAATACACTTAATATTATAAAAAAGTATGATGAGCAAATTGCTTATTGGGAAAGCCAAACCAATAGTGGACTTTATAGTTCATGGAATAAAGGGCTAAAACACGCCAAGGGTGAATGGATTTGTTTTCTAGGATCAGATGATTATTTTTGGGCGCTTGATGTGATTGAAAAAGTTGTGCCCCATCTGAATAAAGCTTTGCCAGATTTTCGAGTAGTTTATGGCAAAAATAATTTTATTAGTATAAAAGATGAGAGTATTATTATGACGCATGGAGCTGAATGGGGCCTTGTCAAAAATAATTTTATGCAAACCATGTGTATCCCCCATCCAGGTTTATTTCATCACAAGTCTTTATTCAAGGAATATGGTGAATTTGATAGCTCATTTAAAATTAGTGGAGATTATGACTTCCTGCTGCGAGAGTTGACGCACAGAGATGCCTATCATATTAATGATGCTATAGTATCAGGAGTGAGAATGGGGGGAATGAGTGGCAGATTAGATAATTTAATCCTCAAACATCGAGAGATCATAAAATGCAAACGTAAAAATGGGTTGCCAATATCTTCCCGAGAAATTCAGCGAGGGATAGTAGTATATGGATATGTACTATTGCGTTCTGTGTTGGGCGAAAATACCACAATTCATCTAGCTGATGTTTATAGAAAAATGACAGGAAGACCACCAATTTGGTCAAAATAAAAGGGGGTTAAGATAAATTTCAGATAGTGCAGTAATTTCAACAACACCTAGCAAACTCACCCAGAACTTTAGTTTCGGGCTAATAGTTAAAGTCCTCTTAAAATGACTGGGCTATGAGCTGACGAGTGTAGTAATCGGCAGATTTTTGAAATAGTTGAGAGTGGTACAATATATGATGATATCGTTTTGAACAAAGCAGAGCAGAAGATTGCAGGCCGTTATTCAAAAAGTCTGGCAATAAAAAGCCTATTTTATGAAAATTTTAATTGTTATAACTAGAGCTGATACTGTAGGAGGTGCTCAACGTCATGTAAAGGATCTAGCACATTCATTGATTGCTAGGGGAAACAAGGTTTTGATAATTACCGGCTCCAAAGGTCCTTTTACTACTACCCTGGAAAAATTTGAAATTCCTTGGATTGAATGTCAAACTTTGCAGAAAGAAATTAATCCAATTCAAGATTTTAAAACTGTAACATTTTTGAAAGAAATTATTAAAAATTTTCAGCCAGATATAATAGCTACACACTCCAGCAAATCTGGAATTTTAGGCAGATTAGCGGCTAAGTTTACTAATACACCTTGCACCTTTACAGCTCATGGTTGGGCATTTACGGAGGGAGTGCCTGAACCTAGCCGTACAATTTACAGGTTATTAGAACAATTAGCTAGCCCTTGGGCAGATAGAATTATCTGCGTTTCAGAATATGATCGCTCGCTCGGTATAAGAGCTGGGATTCCAAATAATCGACTTTTAACAATTTATAATGGAGTGGAAGATGTTGACAAGGAGTTAAAAGCGACTCCAAATCTGTCAAATCCAGTTAAAATTGTTATGGTTGCTCGATTTGACAAACAAAAAGATCATATCACCCTAATAGAGGCATTTAAAGACATTTGGGGTGCAGAGTTGCTTTTAGTAGGGGACGGTCCTAACTTGGAAGCTATTCAAATTTTAGTAAATCAACTAGAAATGGCAAATAGAGTCAATTTTCTAGGGTATCGTAACGATATTTCAAATATTTTGTCCCAAGCTCAAGTCTTCACTCTGGTTTCCAATTGGGAAGGGTTTCCTTTAGTAACATTGGAAGCAATGCGAGCTGGTTTGCCGGTCGTTGTATCTAGTGTAGGAGGGGCTGCTGAAGCTGTAGTTGATGGTGTCACCGGCTATTGTGTGCCTCGGAGTGATGTAGGCTTACTCCGAGAGTGTCTGAAGAGACTTGTCTCAGATCCGCAGATGCGCCAGCAAATGGGCAGTTCTGGCCAGAAGCGATATGAAGAAGAATTTACCTTTAAAAGAATGTTTGAAAAAACAGTCAATGTTTACCAGGCAATTCTGACTCAGAGGTTAGGGAATAGGTGAATGTGATGCAGCTACTAGTTACAGGTGCAACGGGTCTACAAGGTAGTTTATTCCTCAATCATCTTGCGACGGCAAGTCCGAACACGCAAGTTTATTGCTTAGTTCGACCTACCAGCGATCTTAGCACCATCAAAAAGTTAGACTTAAATTTAAACTTTTTGATAGGTGATAGTTCTACTGTAGAAACATGGGAGCAGGGTCTGAAGCAGTACAGCCCAGCAACGATTATTCATATTGCAGGCATCCGACATATTCCCGCCATCCTTGAAAGTCTAAAAAAAGCTGGACAGAGTCCCCGATTGATTGTAATTGGCACCACCGGCATATATTCTCAATACAATCACTATTCAGCGGATTACAAAGATATTGAAACTCAATTGGCTGAGTATCCGGGTTCTTCCTGTTTACTACGCCCTACGATGATCTACGGTTCGCACCGCGATCAAAACCTGCACAAGCTGATTGTTTTTTGTAAGCGCTATGGCTTTTTCCCTGTTTTTGGTTCTGGTAATTGTCTTCTGCAACCTGTCCATGCGGATGATTTAGCTCAAGGAATTCTTGCTGCCTACCAACGCCCAGAGATTGAAGGTGCTTACAACCTCTCCGGTGGTAGTGTCGTGGCATTTCGAGAACTTTTAGCGTTAGTTGCTAAACTGATTGGCAAGCCGGTTCGACAAATTTCCTTCCCACTTAACCTGGGTATATGGTTTGCGACAAGATTGGAAGGATTGCTAGGGCAGCGTTCGCCTGTGAGGCGTGAACAAATTCTTCGATTACAAGAAGATAAAGCGTATCCTCACGATGCTGCTCAACGGGATCTCAACTTTTTACCTCGAACTCTGGAAGTTGGACTGCAGCAGGAGCTAGAGTTACTGCGTAGCCAAGGAATTATTTGAGGATTCTCATGTACCTCATACTGGTATTGGCCAGTTTTCTAGTTAGCCTGCTGAGCGTTGCCCTGATTAAGCAACGCTTCAACCAACACCTGCTCGATATCCCCAATGAGCGCAGTTCTCACACGCAGCCGACACCACGCGGCGGCGGCTTGGGATTTATTATTGCATTTGCACTAACAAGTGGGAGTGCAGGGATTTTGGCTCGCTATTTTCCCCACTCATTTCACAACCAACTGATCTACCCAAATTTAAGTTGGTTATGGCTAATTCTCACACCCCTGGCTATTGTTGGCATTATAGATGACCAACGCGGTGTGCCGGCCGGCTTGCGATACCTAGTGCAGTTGGGAGTATCTAGCATCGCCGTTGCGTGTTTTGGCGCTTTTTTTCTACCTTGGCTTACCGATTTCGGGATGATCGGTCAAATGGTAGCAATCGTTGGCACCTGTATCGGCATGACTGCCCTAATTAACTTTTACAACTTTATGGATGGCCTTGATGGTCTCGTTGCCGGCGTTAGTGCCGTTCAACTGAGCTTCTTAGCTATCTACCTTAATCAGCCAATACTTTGGCTTCTTGTTGCTGCACTACTCGGCTTTCTGTGGTGGAATTGGTCTCCCGCTAAAATTTTCATGGGTGATGCCGGCAGCACAGTTTTAGGTGCGATTGTCGCAATTTCCCTATTAAACACCCACAGCGACTCGATTCGAGGTTGGTCAGCCATCGCCATAACCCTTCCCCTGATCGCTGATGCTATCTACACCCTCACCCGCCGTTTGATACGCCGCGAAAATATCTTCAAGGCTCATCGCACTCATTTATATCAACGACTACAGCAGTCTGGGTGGTCTCATGCACAAGTGGCTAGTACATATATTTGTATTACACTGCTAGTTGCCAGCAGCATTTACTATCTGGGTTCTGCTGGAGCATGGCTGAGCTTAGTTGGTGTTGCCGGAAGCATTATTTTAGGAGAAATTTACTTGCGATCCCACTCATCTGTGAGCAAATAATCACCCTTTAAGTTATCTCGCAATTTGACCACAAATGCGCCGACACAAAATGAATTTCGTCGTAGATCAAGGCTTTTAAAAGTATCTTTTGAGGAAGTTATTAAAAACTAAGCCGGTTGCCAGCAACAGTACAGGAGAACCGGATTAGGGTGGTAAAGCTGTTAAAATCCCCCCAGCAAGGTTGAGATGGGGGGAGCCAAAGCGATGAAATTAAAGTGGTATTAGAAAGCTCCTAGGGATTAGTTGAGGCTATCTGTTGTAATCATTTTGCAAAAGTGGGTTCAGGCATTTCAACCGGCACACCATCTTGAACTAAGGAAGGCTGAGGTTTCCCTTGCAAGAAGTTGCCGGCCATTGCCAACATCGCATTTATCTTGCGAGTGCGCCACTCATCAATCAATGGCTGAACACCGGCAGCCGGCAGCCGGCGCTGCATTGCTTCAAAAAGATAAGCCGCATGGCCGGTTTCATCGTTAGCAACGCTGAGCATTCCCTTTTTAAGGTTAGCGCTATGGAAATCGTCATCCGGCAGGACGTTCGCCATCCGTGCGAAATCTTTGCTGGCATCAAGTTCCAGAATATATGTACTGGCCATAAACACGTTCCAGTCAATATTTTGAGGCTTAAGTTGCTCTTGATCGTAACCCTCAAAATAAGCGCCAAAGAACGGACTGCGCTTTGGCTTGTCTTGCTTGCCGGTTTCTGCCGGTTTGGGCAAATTCTTGAAGTCAATCACTTGCTTGTTGAGCTGTTTTAGGGCGTGGGCAAAAATTTGACCGTGACGCTTTTCGTCAGCCGCATGGCGAGCCAATTTTTCTGCAAGCCAGGCATCACCTTCATCGGCAGCTCGTTTTGAGAGTGTTTCTAAGAAGGGAACTGAGCCGGCTTCTGCCAATTGTAGCCCTGCTAAGGTATTAGGTCGAGTCAGAGGATCTCGTAAATTGCGGGCAGAAATATAGGCGACAGCACCAGAACCCACAAGATGCAGGACATGGGTAAAGAAATTCATAAAAAACCTTTATCGCTCCAAGGATGAGCTGCAGATGTGATTCTCTTCCTAATTTAAAAAAATTCTTGGAAAAAAACATCCCATTTTCCAACTAATTTATAGCAAATTTAAATCTATTTCTTTAGATTGATTGCTAGAGGTTTTATCTGTATTATGAGTTCTAAGTTTCTGTTCAATCTTGCCTTTGTTAGCCTTCGCATCGCAATAAATGCTAAAACTTCTCTTTTTAGGTCAATAAGCTGGCTCTTGATCGCCACTCCTTTCAAGGCCATTTAAATTAGATTTGTGCTTATCTGGGGCGTAATTAGCTCAATCATTATTGTAAAATACAAATAAAATTTTGCAGCTTTAAAATTATTAATAAGCCTACTACCAACTCTAAAAACCTGTTATTTGTTCTGTATACTTCTGATCTCAAGATCGCTATCATGTGCGTTTTTCTGCAGTTAAAAAAGTCATCCTTTCCAAAGACATATCAAGCTTTATAGCGTTTCTCGAATAACAGAGGTACAGTAATGGGGAGCTGTTGAGGGTGTAAAGATGAAAGCCTACTCACTGGACTTGCGGGAAAAAATAATCCAAGTGTATGAGAATGAAGAAATATCGCAACGGGAATTGGCGAAACGATTTTGTGTAGCCAAAAGCTTCATTCAAAAGTTAATAAAACAGTAGAGAGAAAG